>JAYTQW010000273.1:0-2818 GCA_043746535.1 Rhodospirillales bacterium | reverse complement strand
TCGCCGACGACGCGCGGGTCGAGCATGCGCGAGGTGGAATCGAGCGGATCGACTGCGGGATAGATGCCAAGCTCGGCGATCTGGCGCGACAGCACCGTGGTCGCGTCGAGATGGGCGAACGAGGTCGCGGGCGCCGGATCGGTCAAGTCGTCGGCGGGCACGTAGATCGCCTGCACCGAGGTGATCGAACCCTTCTTGGTCGAGGTGATGCGCTCCTGCAGCGCACCCATGTCGGTCGACAGGGTCGGCTGATACCCCACCGCCGACGGAATGCGGCCGAGCAGCGCCGACACTTCGGAGCCTGCCTGGGTGAAGCGGAAGATGTTGTCGACGAAGAACAGCACGTCCTGGCCGTCCTCGTCGCGGAAGTATTCGGCCAGGGTCAGGCCGGACAGCGCCACGCGCGCGCGCGCACCCGGCGGCTCGTTCATCTGGCCATAGACCAGCGCCACCTTGCTGCCGTCGGTGTTGCCCTCGCCCAGCTTGATGACGCCGGCATCGATCATCTCGTGATACAGGTCGTTGCCCTCGCGGGTGCGCTCGCCGACGCCCGCGAACACCGAGACGCCGCCATGGCCCTTGGCGATGTTGTTGATGAGTTCCTGGATCAGCACCGTCTTGCCGACGCCGGCGCCGCCGAACAGGCCGACCTTGCCGCCCTTCACGTAGGGCGCCAGCAGGTCGACCACCTTGATGCCGGTGACGAGGATTTCGGCCGAGGTCGCCTGGTCCTCGAACGACGGCGCGGCGCGGTGGATGGAGGATCGCATGGCGGCCACCACCGGCCCGCGCTCGTCGATCGGCTCGCCGATCACGTTCAGGATGCGGCCCAGCGTGCCCGGCCCGACCGGCACGCTGATCGGCGCCCCGGTGTCGGTCACTTCCTGGCCGCGCACCATGCCGTCGGTGCTGTCCATGGCGATGCAGCGGACGGTCTTCTCGCCCAGCTCCTGCGCCACTTCCAGCACCAGCGTGCGGTCGTTCAGCTTCGTGGTCAGCGCGTTCTGGATGAACGGCAGCTCGCCCTCGAACTGCACGTCGATGACGGCGCCCAGAACCTGTGTCACGCGCCCGACGCTATTGGTGGCCATGGTGTGTCTTCCTCTCGGTGCGGATCGTCACAGCGCTTCGGCGCCGGAGATGATCTCGATCAGTTCACGGGTGATGTTCGCCTGGCGGGCGCGGTTGTAGTTCAGCGACAGCTTCTTGATCATCTCGCCGGCGTTGCGGGTGGCATTGTCCATCGCCGACATCTGCGCGCCGTAGAAACCGGCGGCGTTCTCCAGCAGTGCCCGGTACAACTGGATCGCCATGTTCTGCGGCAGCAGCCGGGCCAGGATGGTCTCCTCGTCCGGCTCGAACTCATAGACCGCCTGCGGGCCGGCGCTGGCGGGCACCGTGTCCGCCGCATCCGGCAACGCCGCCGGGATCAGGCGCATCTCGGTCGGCACCTGCACCATCACCGACTGGAAGCGGTTGTAGATCACCGTGCAGACATCGAACTCGCCGGCGTCGAGCATGGCCATGATGCGGCCGGCCACGTCCTGCGCGTCGGTGAACGCCACCGCCTTGCGCCCGGCGTAGCTGATGTCGCCGATCACCATGCCGGGCAGCTCGCGGCGCAGGAAGTCGCGGCCCTTGCGCCCGACCGCCAGCACCTTGACCGTCTTGCCCTCGGCGATCATGCGGCGGGCGACGGTGCGCGCCATGCGCCCGACCGAGGAGTTGAACGCGCCGGCCAAGCCACGGTCGGCGGTGACCACCACCAGCAGTTGCACCGCATCGCGCCCGGTGCCGGCCAGCAGGCGCGGCGCGGTCGGGCTGTTCCTCACGCTGGCGCCGAGCGAGGCCAGCATCCGCTCCATCCGCTGCGCGTACGGGCGCGCCGCCTCGGCCTGGCTCTGGGCGCGGCGCAGCTTCGCCGCCGCGACCATCTTCATCGCCGAGGTGATCTTCTGCGTCGACTTCACGCTGACGATGCGGCCGCGGAGCGCCTTCAGGCTGGGCATGGCTGCGTGCTACCGGCGGATCAGCGGAACGACTTGACGAAGCCGTCGAGGAACGACACCAGCTTTGCCTCGGTGTCCTTCTTGATCTCGCGGTCGCCACGGATCGAGTCCATGATCGCCGGCTCGCGCAGCTTCAGGTCGTTCAGCAACTGCGCCTCGAACGCGCCGATACGGCCGACCTCGATCTTGTCGAGGTAGCCGCGCACGCCGGCGAACAGCGACACCACCTGCTCCTCGATCGGCACCGGCCTGAACTGCGGCTGCTTCAGAAGCTCGGTCAGCCGCGCGCCGCGCGCCAGCAACTGCTGCGTGGAGGCGTCGAGGTCGGAGGAGAACTGCGAGAACGCCGCCATCTCGCGGTACTGCGCCAGTTCCAGCTTGATGCGGCCGGCCACCTGCTTCATCGCCTTGATCTGCGCCGCCGAGCCGACGCGCGAGACCGAGATGCCGACGTTCACGGCCGGGCGGATGCCCTTGAAGAACAGCTCCGTCTCCAGGAAGATCTGGCCGTCGGTGATGCTGATGACGTTGGTGGGAATGTAGGCCGACACGTCGCCGGCCTGCGTCTCGATCACCGGCAGCGCGGTCAGGCTGCCGCCGCCGAAGGCATCCGACATCTTCGCGGCCCGCTCCAGCAGGCGCGAGTGCAGGTAGAACACGTCGCCCGGATACGCCTCGCGGCCGGGCGGACGGCGCAGCAGCAGCGACATCTGGCGGTAGGCGACCGCCTGCTTGGACAGGTCGTCGTAGAAGATGACCGCGTGCATGCCGTTGTCGCGGAAATACTCGCCCATGGTGCAGCCGGTGTA
>JAYTQW010000272.1:0-1690 GCA_043746535.1 Rhodospirillales bacterium | reverse complement strand
CCGGCACGCTGGCGTTGGTGGCGCATGACGCCGCACCCGCCAAACCGCGCAGCGTGGCGCTGGCCGGCGATTTCCTGCTGGTGGCCGGGCAGGACGCCGGCGCCATCGCCGTCTTCCGCCGCGATCCGGTCAGCGGACGCCTTACCGACACCGGCCAGCGCGCCGCTGTCGGCAGCCCGACCTGCGTGCGGGCTCAGACGCCGTAGAGGCTGCGGTACTTGTCCTGAAGGTACGAGACGTACGGGGCCGGATCGAGCGCCCGCCCGGTGGCGCGGACCAGCAACTCGTCGCGTGAGAACCGTCGCCCGTGCCGATACACCGCCTCGGTCAGCCATGCGCGCAGCGGTGCGTAGTCGCCCGCCTCCAGCCCCGGCGCGATCGCCGCGTCCTGCGCCAGGGCGGTCTCATACAACTGCGCCGACATGACGTTGCCGATGGTGTAGGTGCAAAACGAGCCGATGTAGCCGGTGGACCAATGCACGTCCTGCAACACGCCGCGCCGGTCGTCCGGCACGCGCACACCCAGGTCGCGCAGCATGGCGGCGTTCCACGCTTCCGGCAGGTCGGCGACCTTCAGGCTGCCGTCCACCATCGCGCGCTCGATGTCGACGCGCAGCATGACGTGGAAGTCGTAGGTCAGCTCATCCGCCTCGGTGCGGATCAGGCCCGGCCGTACCGCGTTGAAGGCACGGTAGAACGCCTCCATCGGCACGTCGGCCAGCGCCTCCGGGAAGGTTGCCTGGAACGCCGGGTAGCTCAGTTCCCAGAACCGCCGGCTGCGCCCGACCCGGTTCTCCCATAGCCGCGACTGCGACTCGTGCGCGCCGAAACTGGTGCCGCCGACCGCGTACAGGCCGATCAGGTCGGTGGCGAGCGGCGTGCGGGTGTAGGCGGGATCGACGTTCTGCTCGTAGATGCCGTGCCCGGCCTCGTGCATGGTGCCTTGCAGCGCGGAGACGATGTTGCGGCGGTCGTAGCGCGTGGTGATGCGCACGTCGTTGCGGGTGAACGAGATCTCGAACGGATGCACGGTTGGATCGAGCCGCCCGCGCGCCAGATCGTAGCCGAACCGCCCGGCGATGCCGAGGCCGAACGCGCGCTGCCGGTCCTCCGGGTAGTCGCGCGCCAGGATTGCCGTGTCCGGTTGCGTGGCCTCGCCGATGGCCCGCAGCAAAGGCCGCAGCCCGGCCCGCAACGTGGCGAACAAGGCCTCCAGCGACGCCGCCGTCTCGCCCGGCTCGAACGCCGACACCAGCGCATCATAGGGATGCGCCGCATAGCCGGCCGCGTCGGCCAGTTGCCGGGCGAGGTCGACCGTCTCGGTCAGGTACGGCGCGAACTGGCCGAAATCGCTGTCGGCCCGCGCCCGCACCCAGGCCGCCTGCGCCGTGGTGCGCAGTTCGGCCCGCCGCCGTTCCAGCGCCTCCGGGATGCGCAGGTGGTGGTCGATGGCGGCCCGCGTCTGTGCCACCGCCCGCCGGGCCGGCGCGTCCTTCGGCTCGCCGGCCACCTCCCGCTCGGCGCCATCGACGGCACGGCGGGTCTCGCTGTCGATCAGCGTCTGCCGCGCCAGCATGGTGAGCGTCGCGATCTGCTGGCCGCGCGACGCGACGCCACCCGGCGGCATCATCGTGCGCGAGTCCCACACCAGCACGGAGGCGGCGTTGAGCAGGTCGTTGACGACGCCGAG
>JAYTQW010000271.1:0-3616 GCA_043746535.1 Rhodospirillales bacterium | reverse complement strand
TGCTCGCCGAAGCCGATGCCGGGCGCCACCGCGACGCGGGCACGGGCCAGCAGCAGCTTGCTGAACTCGACGCTGCCAAGGTGCGCGAAGCGTTGCGGGATCGGCGCCCACGCGAACATCGACCCTTCCGGGCTGGGCACATGCCAACCGGCGGCGTGCAGGCCGCGGATCAGCACGTCGCGCCGCTCACGGTATAGGTCGCGCATCTCCTGCACGCAATCCTGCGGCCCGGTCAGCGCCGCCGTCGCCGCCACCTGGATCGGCGTGAACGCGCCGTAGTCGAGATACGACTTCATCCGGGTCAGCGCGTTGATCAGGCGCGGGTTGCCGGCGGCGAAACCCATCCGCCAGCCGGGCATCGAGTAGGTCTTGGACAGGCTGGTGAACTCGACCGCGATCTCCTTCGCGCCGGGCACCTGCAACAGCGACGGCGGCGGCTCGGCGCCGAAATACAGCTCGGCATAGGCGAGGTCGGACATGATCCAGATCTCGTGGCGGCGACAGAACGCCACGATCTCCTTGTAGAAGTCGAGCGTCGCCAGGTAGGCGGTCGGGTTGCTGGGGAAGTTCACGATCAGCGCGGTCGGCTTCGGCACCGAATGCCGCACCGCCGTGTCCAGCGCCCGCAGCATGGTGTCGTCCGGTGTCGCCGGGACGCTGCGCACCGATGCGCCGGCGATGATGAAGCCGAACTGGTGGATCGGGTAGGACGGGTTCGGCACCAGGATGGTGTCGCCCGGCGTGGTGATCGCGGCGGCGAGGTTGGCCAGCCCCTCCTTCGAGCCGAGTGTGGCCACCACCTCCGTCTCCGGGTCCAGCGCCACGTCGAAGCGGCGCTGGTAGTAGCCGGCCAGGGCGCGGCGCAGGCCGGGGATGCCCTTGCTCATGGAGTAGCGATGGGTGCGCGGGTCCTGCACCGCCTCGATCAGCTTGGCGACGATGTGCGGCGGCGTCGGGCTGTCGGGGTTGCCCATGCCGAGGTCGATGATATCGGCGCCGGCGGCACGCGACTGCGCCTTGGCGCGGTTGACCTCGGCGAACACGTAGGGCGGCAGGCGGCGGATGCGGTGGAATTCTTCAGCCATGGTGTGACGCGGCCTGATGAGAGGTGGGAAGCGGGGAGATGGTCAGGAGACGACGCGCGCGGCGGCGCCGCTGCCGGCGGCCTCGGCGTTGATGCGCAGGCGGCCGGGCGGCACGCCGTCCGATTGCAACTGGGCGGCAACGGCGCGGGCGCGGGCGAAGGCCAGCGGCAGCGAGGCCGCCTGCACGGCCGGATCGGTACCGGCGGCGTCGCCATAGCCGACCACGGCGATCAGGCCGGCGCCGCGTCCCTTCGCCAGCGCCTTGAGGCTGGCCACGCCATCGCTCGACAGATGCGACGAGCCGGCGGCAAAGGCGATGGCCACCGGCTCGCCGGGTCTGGCCACATGCGGCGTTGCCGCTGGTGGCGGTGGCGCCACCGGGGCCGGGGCCGGCACAGTCACGCCGGGCACTCCGGCCAGCCTCGGCGCGGGCGGCGGTCCCGGCGGTATGTCCGGCATCGTCGCCTCGACGGCGGCGGCGGACACTGTGGCCGGGCCCGGTGCCGACGCCGGTGCTGGCGCCGAAACGGGTGCCGCGACGGGTACTCCCCTGGCCTGCGCCTGTGGCGGCGCCGGCGGTGCCGAGGCGGCTTGCAGCGACGCGCTCGACAGGTCGGCGGCGTCGGTCGCAGGCGGCGGGATGCTCGCGGGCCTTGGCGGCGCCGGGACGGCGGCGGGCAGCGGCGCCACCGTCGTCTCGTACTGTGCGTTGGTGCGGTCGGCCAGCAGCGCGCTGGCGATCCTTGCCCGCCGCTTCGGATCGCCGGCGGTGGGCTTGGCCGGAATGTCGCCGATATTCGGGTATGGCTGGTCCGCGTTCGGCGGCGGTGGCCGGTCCTCGGCGATCTTGCCGCCCTCCAGCCCGTGCCACCACGCGACCGGATCGAGCGACGGCGCGCGGGCGCAGCCGCCGGCCAGCACCGTAATGGTCAGGGCAGCACTGCGAACGACGTGCGCTTGAACCCGCGCCCAGCGCCCTATACTGCTCTCCCGATACCCGCCCCACCGGTTTGGGCCAGGGAAAAGTCGGTGTGACATCGCTCGCCCGCCTCTGCATCGCGCCTCGCAGGGACATGTAGCAGTGCCACCCGACTAACGGAAAGGACGCCCGCATGGCCGACCCAGAGAAGCCGGATGCCGGAGCCAACACTGGCGACGCCTTCAGGCTCCCGGACCCCGCCGCCATCGGGCAGTCGATGGCCTCGATCGCCGAACGCTCGCAGCGGCTGGTGCAGGACTGGCTGAAGCGGCAATCCGAATCCGGCGCGGTGCAGACGACCGACCCGCTCAACATCGGCGGCGCGTTCATGGAGATGACGGCGCGGCTGATGGCCAACCCGGCCAAGCTGATGCAGGCGCAGCTCGGCTTCTGGCAGGACTACATGACGCTGTGGCAGAGCACCGCCAACCGCATCATGGGGCTGGAGGCCGCCCCGGTGATCGCCGCCGACCCGCGCGACCGCCGCTTCAAGGACGATGGCTGGAAGGAGAACGAGGTGTTCGACTTCATCAAGCAGTCGTACCTGCTCTCCGCCCGCTTCGTGCAGGACGTGGTGACGCATGTGGACGGCCTCGATCCCAAGACCGCGCAGAAGGTCGATTTCTACGCGCGCCAGTTCGTCGACGCGATGAGCCCGAGCAACTTCGTGCTGACCAACCCGGAGGTGCTGCGCCGCACCGCCGAGACCGGCGGCGAGAACCTGCTCAAGGGCCTGAACAACCTGCTCGGCGACCTGGAACGCGGCCACGGCCAGTTGCGCATCAAGATGACCGATACCGAGGCGTTCGAGATCGGCGGCAACATCGCGATCACGCCGGGCAAGGTGATCTACCAGAACGACCTGATGCAGTTGATCCAGTATGAGCCGACCACGCCGCAGGTGCTGCGCCGCCCGCTGCTGATCGTCCCGCCCTGGATAAACAAGTTCTACATCCTCGACCTGCGCCCGAAGAATAGCCTGGTGCGCTGGGCCACGGCACAGGGCCACACCGTGTTCATCGTGAGCTGGGTCAACCCGGACGAGCACCTCTCGGAAAAGAGCTTCGAGGACTACATGCGCGAGGGCATCCTCGACGCGCTCGACGCCATCGAGGCGGCGACCGGCGAGCGGGAGGTCAACGTCTGCGGCTACTGCCTGGGCGGCACGCTGCTGGCCTGCACGCTGGCCTGGATGGCCGAGCATGGCGACGACCGCATCAAGGCAGCGACGTTCTTCGTCTGCCTGCTCGACTTCGCCGAATCAGGCGAACTCGGCGTGTTCATCGACGAGGAGCAGATCAAGATGATGGAGGAAAAGATGAACCGGCGCGGCTATCTCGAAGGCAGCGAGATGGCCAACACCTTCAACATGCTGCGCGCCAACGACCTGATCTGGTCGTTCGTGGTCAACAACTACCTGCTCGGCAACGACCCGTTCCCGTTCGACCTGCTGTACTGGAACAGCGACTCCACGCGGATGCCGGCGCTGATGCACAGCTTCTACTTGCGCAACATGTATCAAGAGAACCGGCTGATCCAGCCAGGCGGCATC
>JAYTQW010000270.1:0-19316 GCA_043746535.1 Rhodospirillales bacterium | reverse complement strand
CCGGGGCGCTGGGGCGGGTCATCGCCGTCCGCATCGTCTATGCCTGCTGGCTGCCGCCCGGCTGGTCGGCCGACAACTGGCGCGTGGACCGGAACCGTGCGGGAGGTGGGGCGCTTATTGACCTCGCTCCGCACGGATTGGACCTTTCCGCCATGCTGCTGGACGATTCCATTGCCGATGTCGTCGCGATCGGCCAGGCACGGGTCCACGATTATGCCGATCCCAGCGTGGCCGATCCTAGCGTGGAGGACGGCGCGTTGCTGATGGCGCGCACCGAGGCTGGCGTGCTGGTCCAGGCCCACGTCGCCTACAACTGCCCCGACGCGCTGCCCCGGCGCAGGTTGGAGGTCGTGGGGACAGCCGCGCAACTGACCGCCATCGACACCATGGGCCAGACCGCCGGCGGAACCCTGACACTGACCGACGCGGCCACCGGCGCCGCCTGCCGGATCGAGGTGCCGCACGGCGACCGCTCGCCGTTCGTGAACCAGGTGGAGGCGTTCGCGGCGCATGTCCGGGGCGCCGGTTTCCCGTCCTCGCCGCAGGCCGACCTGCATCTGATGCGACTGGTGGCGAAGGCGCAGGAGGATGCGCGCCTCTCGATCGCATCACGACCGGTCGCACCACGACGCGCGGCGGTGGCCTGATGCCGCTCAGTCCATGGGCCTGCACGAATTGCGGCTACTGGCAGAAATACTTCGCGGTCCCGCCGATGTGCCCGGTCTGCTCGGACGTGCGCAACGACCTGCCCGATGACGGCTGGGCATTCCGCACGCCGGCACAGGTGGACGACGGGCTGACATGGCACTGGCGCGAGGTGCTGCCCGGCATCCACGAGTTCTGGACCACGCCGCGTTTCGGCCTCGACAGCCACGGCTGGCTGCTCATCCATCCCGACGGCAACCTGGCGTTCGAGGCCGCGCCCAGCTACTCCGGGGCGGCGCTGGACGAGATTGCCCGGCTGGGCGGCATCCGCTTCCTGGCTGCCTCGCACCCGCATGGTTACGGTGCGCTGTACCAGTTGCAGGAACGCTTCCAGCCGGAGGCGCTGCTGATCCAGCGGCTCGACCTCAACTGGACCAAGGCGTTTCGCGTCACCTGGCCCTACGACGAGCGGTTCGAGATCTATCCAGGGCTGACGCTGCACCACACCGGCGGCCACTACGACGGCCATGCGGTGCTGCATGACGCGCGGCGGCGGGCGCTGTTCGCCGGCGACGCGCTGAAGATCGATTTCGACGCCGATGGCACCGCCGCCCGCATTTCGACGCACAAGGCCTATCACAAGCAGATACCGCTGAGCCGGGACGAGGCCATCCGCTATCGCGGCGTGCTCGCCGGGCTGGATTTCACCCAGGTGTTCACGCCGTTCGAATACGCGCCCGACACCACCACCGCCGACGCGGTGGCGCTGCTCGACCAGGTCATCGCCGGACCGCCATTCACCCATCCCATTCCCATCGCAAGAGGATCACGTCCATGACGGGATTACGCTATGCCTATGACACCAACGGCCTGTTCCGGCACCGGCTCGACGATGCGCTGACGATGATCGCGGAGGCCGGCTACGACGGCGTGGCGATCACCCCGGACATCTGCCACCTCGACCCCTATGCCGAGGACATCGAGGCGCAGACCGCCAAGGTCGCGCGCCGGCTGCGTGGGCTGGGGCTGTCCTGCGTGGTGCAGACCGGCGCGTTTTATGTCATCGACCGCAACCGCAAGCACGCGCCGACGCTGATCTCCGCCGACGCGGAGCAGCGTGCGGTGCGCATGGACTTCTACGACCGCTGCCTGCGCATCGCGCAGGCCCTGCAAGCCGAGTGCTTCACCTTCTGGTCCGGCGTCCGCGCCCCCGAGGTGAGCGAGGCCGATGCCGGGGCATGGCTGCTCGAGGGCACCCGCACGGTAGTCGAAAAATGCCGCGCCCATGGCCTGCCGCCCGCCATCGAGCCGGAACCGGAGATGATGCTGGCGACCGTGGCGCACTACCGGGCGCTGGCGGCGAGGGTGCCTGGGCTACGGCTGGCGCTCGATCTCGGGCACTGCACGGTGACGCAGGACATCGCGGCGGAGGATGCGGTGCGCGCATTCGCCCGCGACATCGCCGTGGTCCACTTCGAGGACATGAAGCGCGGCGTCCACCTGCACCTGCCGCCGGACGAGGGCGACATGGACCTGCCGGCCTGCCTGTCCGCGCTGGACGCCGCGCGCTTCGGCGGCCTGACCGTGGTGGAGCTGTCCGCCGACGCCCACCGCGCGCCGCAGATGGTGCGCCAGGCCCGCGAGTGGCTGCGCGTGCAGGATGCCGCCCGAAGGCTGAAGACGGCGGCATGAGGATCTGCTTCGTCAGCCGCCGGTTCTTCCCGACCATCTCTGGGATGAGCGTCTATGCCGCGAACCTGCTGCGGGAACTGGTGGCGGCTGGCCATGACGTGACCATGATCAGCCAGTACCGCGCCGACCCGCTCGGCATCCGCGTCTATGGCGGCGGCCCGCCGCCGCTGGTGCCGGGCGTTCGGGTGATCGGGCTGGAGCAGGTGGGCGAGCAGGACGGCGGCGATTTCGAGCGCGATGTCGAGAACATGCGGGCCGCCATCGTCGCCGAACATGCGCGTTCGCCGTTCGACATCGTTCACGCGCAGTACGGCTACCCATGCGGTTGGGCGGCGATGCTGGCGTCGCGCGACATCGGGATCGCCAACGTAGTCTCAATCCAGGGCGGCGACGGCCATTGGGTGGGCTCGTGCTGCGAGACGCACCGGCTGGCGATGGTGCGCGTGCTCGACCACGCCGGCGCCATCCTGATCGGCGCCCGTTCGTTCGCGCAGGAAGTGACGGACCGCCTGGGCACCGACCCGGCCCGGTTCACCATCGTGCCGGGCGCGGTCGACACCGGACGCTTCACGCCCGACCCGTCGCGGCGCACGCCTGCGGTGCCGGTGATGCTGTACCATGGCCGCGTCGACCGGCGGAAAGGCGTGCTGGACCTGCTCGACGCCTGCCGCATCCTGCGCGCGGACGGCATCGCGTTCCACTTGGTGATCTCCGGCATCGGCCCCGACCACGACGTCGCCGCAGCGCAGGTAGCGCGCGACCAGCTCGAGGATCTGGTCACGATGGGCGGCTACGTCGATTACGACGACGTGCCCGCCATCTACCGCGCCGCCGACCTGTTCGTGTCGCCGACCTACGCCGAGGGGTTCTCCAACACTATCCTGGAGGCCATGGCCAGCGGCCTTGCCTGCGTGTCGTGCCGCGCCGTCGGCGTGGTCGATTGCCTGCGCGACGGCGAGAACGGCCTGCTGACCGCGCCGGGCGACGTGCCGGCGCTGGCGGGCGCGTTGCGGCGCGTGCTGACGGATGGCGCGTTGCGCACGCGCTTGGCCGATGCGGCGCTGGAGGAATGCCGCCGGGTGTATTCCTGGCAGGCGGTCGGGCGGCAGATCATGGACGTGTACGCCGGACTGCTCGGCCACGCGCCGGACCTCGCCTGGCCGGCCGAGTTGCCGGTGACGCCGTGCCGGTTCCGCGCCGAGCCGCATCTGCTGTGACCGGGGAACAGGCGCCATGCCCACCGCATTGCTGATCTCGCCGCATCTCGACGATGCGGTGTTCTCTTGCGGCGCCACCATCGCCCTATTGGTCGAACGCGGCTGGCGCGTCGTGGTGGCGACCGCGTTCACCCGCTCCCACCATCCGGCCAGCGGCTTCGCGCTGGAATGCCAGCGCGACAAGGGGCTGGCCGACGACGTGGACTACATGGCGCTGCGCCGCGCGGAGGACTCGGCCGCCCTGGCGGCGCTCGGCGCGGAGGCCCGCCATCTCGACCTGCCGGAAGCGCCGATGCGCGGCTATGACGATGCGCAGGCGCTGTTCGCAGACTTCGTGGAACGCGACGATATCGCGGCTTCCCTGACCGAGGCGATCGCGGCGACCATGGCGGAGGCCGGCGCGAACCTGCTGATGGGCCCTTCGGCTTTGGGCGGCCATGTCGATCATCGCCGCGTGCTGGATGCGGTGCTGGACGCCATGGGCGACCTCGCCACCGCCTTCTGGCGCGACGTGCCCTACGCCATCCGCCATGAGGGGGCGCGGCCCGACTCCCGCGTCACCGGGCTGGAGGCCTGCGCGGTGACGGTCGCGGATGCCCTGCCGCGCAAGATCGAGGCGGCGGCGCTATACGCCTCGCAGGTCGCCTTCCAGTTCGGCGATCCCGCAAAGGTCGGCCCCGCACTCGAGGCACTGGCCCGGCGCGACGGCAACGGCGTTCCGGTCGAGCGTTTCTATGCGACGCCCGCCGGCCTGCGCGCGTTGCAGCCATGACCGAGGAACTGCGCCGGGTCTCGGCGGCGTTCCGTGCCACCCTGCCGCCGGAGTTGCACGTCTCCAGCTTCCGCGTCGACACCCTGGACCGCACCGGCATCCCCATGGTGCAGGCCAACATCTTCATCCCCGGCGAGCCTTGCACCAGCGGCCACGGCTACGGCTTCACCGAGGACGAGGCGGAGGTGGGTGCCTGGGGCGAGCTGTGCGAGGAGCTGCACGTCCATACCTGGCTGCAACGCACGCCCGAGTTGACCGCCAGCCATGACGAGCTGGTGCACTCCCACGGCGCGCGCGGCGTGGTCGATCCGCTGACGCTGTGCCTCTCCGCCGGCGCCGGCTATGCGGCGTCGGTGCCGCTGAGCTGGGTGCCGGCCAGGCGCCACGGCAGCGGCGAGACGGTGCTGGTGCCGCGCGAATGGGTGGCCGCCTACCGCTACCAGATGGGCGGGCGGTCGCCCCGGCTCATCACGCCGATCACCAACGGCCTTGGCGCCGGCTTCGACATCGCCCATGCGGTGTCGCATGGCATCATGGAGTTGTTGCAGCGCGACGGCAACGTGCTGAACTACCGCGCCCTCGATCAGGGCGTGGTGGTCGATATCGACACCGACGAGGCTGGCGACGTGACCGGCCTGCTGGCGCATCTGCGGGCACTCGGCATCGCGGTGACGGTGAAGCTGGCCTGCACCGATTTCGGCATCAGCAACCTGTACGTCGTCGGCGACGACCGGGGCGAGCCGCTGGTGCCGATCCAGGTCACCGCCTGTGGCGAGGCCGCGCACCCCGACCGCAGCCGGGCCTTGCGCAAGGCGCTGCTGGAGTTCTGCGGCTCGCGCGCCCGCAAGGCCGCCACGCACGGCCCGCTGCCGCTGCTGCGCGACCGGCTTCCCGCCGACTACTACGACAACGAGATGCGTGTGGCGCTGCTGGCCGAGGAGGGGCGCGCGGTGTCCGCCATGGCGGAATGGCTAGGCCAGCCCACCGCGACGCTGCGCGCAAGGCTGGCGCCCAACGTCTTTGCCGAGCACAGCCGGGTCAAGCTGTCCAGCCTGCCGACCACCGACCCCGCCGCCACCGCCAACAGCGTCGACCGGCTGGCAATGCTGGCGGAGCGGCTGGCCGCGCAGGGGTTGGACATCCTGTACGTCGATTGCTCGCCGCTGGACGGCGCCATCGCGGCGGTGAAGGTCATCGTGCCAGGGCTGGAGAGCGAGACCATGAGCTATCACCGCATCGGCTGGCGCGGCGTGCGCAGATTGCGCGACCGGCGCGACGCGCTGATCCATGATCGCCCGGTCGCCGGCGCGCAGCGGGTCATGTTGCGGCCCGAGGACGAGGACCGTGCCGGCGGCCCGGCGTGGTTCGACTGCGCGGCGGCGGATGCGAAGGTCGACAGGCTGTACCCGCTGTATCGCGAAAGCAGCGCGTTCGCGGCCCAGTTGTTGTCCGAACGGACCGGGGAGGCGGCGTCCCCGGCCCGTTTGTAGGCGAGGCTTACCTGAACACGCTCGGCAGCACCTGCGTGTGCTCCTTGCGCACGCCGGCCAGCAGCTTGGGGTCCAGACCCAGGGCCGTGAGGATGGTCGGCGCGATCTGCGTCGTCTGCACCGGCGTCACCACCGCATCGGCGCGCAGGCCACGCCCCGACACCACCATGGCCACGTGGCGGTCGTCGTCGGAGAAGCCGCCATGCTCGGCCAGCTTGCTGCCGGTGGTGTAGATGGTGCCGTGCCTGGCGACGCCGATGAAGTCGGGCGTGCGGCTGTCGTGCAGCGGGTTCTGGAACACGCCGCGCAGTTGCTCGCCGGTGTAGAGTACCTGGAGGTTGGCGGCATCCGCGACGCCGCGCAGGTAGGTCAGCGCGGCTTGGCGCTGGGCCCGCTGCATCGCCGGGTCGAGCCATAGCAGCAGCCCGTCATCGGCGATCTCGAAGCCGAAGCCCGGCGTCTGCGGGAAGAACGCGCCGTCGTCGCGGGTGGCGCGGGTGGCGGGATCGATCGGCGACTGGCCGTGCTTGGCGCTGACGATGATGAGCGTGTCGTCATAGGCCGACCGGCGCTTCAGTTCGGACACCATCTGGCCCAACGCGCCGTCGACGTAGCCCAGCTCCTGCGCCAGCGCGTTGTTCGGCGTGGCATTGGCGTCGGCATAGCCGCCGACCAGGCCGGCGGGATCGGACGGCCCGGATTTGGCGAGCTTCTGGCCGATGCTGACCGACTGGAAGTTCATGCCGAAGATCGCCGGGATGCCGACATAACGCTGCCCCACGCTGTCGAAGCCGTCGATCTCGTGGATGACCGCATCGACCTTGATCTGGTCGTAGGTGGCGATGGCGTTGAAGCTCTGGGTGTTGTCGCCCTTGGCGCCGAGGAGGTTGTCGGAGTTGATCTCGGGCGTGTACAGGTCGTCGATGCCGTGGCCGGACGGGCCGTTCAGGATCTCGTAGGCGGCGTGCTTGTCGGACCATGCGGTGCGCATCCCGGCGTCGCGGATGATCTCGAACACCGTGTTGGTGCGCAGGAACTGGTGTGGATAGAACGGCTTGCACGTTCCGCTGGCATTCGACATCGGCAGCTTCGCGGGATCGAGCTGGCTGAGCGGATGGCCCAGCGTGCCGCCGCCGTTCAGCTTGGTGTTGTCGCGGTCCAGCGCCTCCGACAGGTTGGTCTCCACGCCCGGACCTTGGCCGGGGCCGGCGACGCAGTTGGAGCCGGCGGCGAACAGCTTGCGGTCGAATGCGTCGTCATAGAACACGCCCGCGGTCAGCGGCGTGGCGCCGGTGACCTGCGCGATCATGCCGGGGAAGCTGTCCGACGGCGCGGTGGTGAAGGCGTTGCTGAAGGTCACGCCACGACTGGCCAGCGCCGCCAGCGTGGAGCGCGGGAATGCGCTGACGTAATTCTGTAGGTCGATGCCGTGCATGCCGTCGATGCTGATCAGCAGGACGTGCTGGTAGGGGGCGGCCGCCAGCCCCGCGACGGGTGCGGCCAGCGTGACGGCGGTGGCGACGAGGGCAGCCTTGAAGGGGGACATCGGCGGGTTCTCTCCGTGTTTTCATGGACGCCGGAGGTATGTCCGGTCCGATCGGACCCGTGTGTTAAGAATTGCAGACGCTTTTATGGCGCTTCGGCATCCATGAGCCGCCGCCGCAAATGATTGCCGCCGACATGGCAAATTTCGATGCGCTCGCGCGTTGTATTCGCCAATGTAACATCGACGCCTGATTCCGGGCGCCGCGAAAGGACACGCGATGGGCCTCATCATCCTGATAATCCTGATCGTCCTCCTGTTGGGAGGGGGCCTCGGCACGTCTGTCGGCGGCTGGGGCGGCGGCAACTACGGACATTACGGCTATGGCGGCATCGGTCTCGGCGGCATACTGGTGATCGTGCTGATCGTGTTGCTGGTCACCGGCCGGCTCTAGGCACGCGCACCGCTTCAATCGCCCCGCAAGCGCGCCACGCTGGCGGCGCGGGCCAGCTTTCCACTGGTGGATTTCACCAGGAAACCTGGCCCGTGCAGCGTGACCGCATGGGGGCGCACCGCGCAGACCGAGAACACCGTGCGCCGGATGGCGTGGGCGTTGGCGTGTGCGTCGTCGGCCTCGTCGTCGGTCGCCAGCGGCGCGCGTTCCGCCGCGATGTTCAGCCGCATGGCGCCGGAATGCGGGTCGAGTTCCGCGTAGGCCAGGATGCGGCCCGGCAGCAGGCCAGGCAGCATGGCCAATGCGTCCTCGACCTCGTGCGCCAGGATCTTGCGGCCATTGATGTTCAGCATGTCGTCGGCGCGCCCGACCACCACCAGCTCGCCCTCCGCCAGAAAACCGAGGTCGCCGGTCGTCAGCCAGCCGTCACGCAGCTTGGCGGCACTCAGCTCGGGCTGCCCGAAATAGCCGTCGAACAGGAACGGCCCGCGCAGGTGGATGGCGCCGATCCCGGTGGCGCGGTCGATGTCGCGGATGTCGATCTCGATGCCCGCGATGGCCCGTCCCGACGACACATACTCGCCATGGCGGCGAGGGGCCTGACCGGGTGCGGTCTGGGTGGCGGCGAACACGCACTCGGCCATGGCGTAACAGGCCGCCAGCCGCTCCGGGCCAATCGAGCTTGCGGCAAACCGCGCCGCGAACACGTCGAACGCCGCCGTCCGGCATGGCTCGGAGCAGTTCACCAGCAGGCGCACCGAGGCCAGGTCCCAATCGCGCCCGGCCGGCGCCATGCGGGCGATGTGGTGGAACGCGAAGTTCGGCAGCCACGCAAGCGTTGCCCGGAACCGCTCCATCATGTCGAGCAGCAAGGTGGGCCGCGCCGTCCATTCCAACGCATCGAGGCTGACCACCGGCACACCCAGGATCGCCGGCAGCAGGAAGCCGGTGATCAGGCCCATGTCGTGGTACAGCGGCAGCCAACTGGCGATGATGTCGTGCTCGTCCAGGGCGATTGCCGCCGTGTAGCGCGCCACCTGCGCCAGCACCGCGTCATGGGTGAGTTGCACGCCCTTCTTCAGTCCCGTGGTTCCAGAGCTGTGTTGCAGGAACGCGATCCCGGTTGCCGGCGCGTCTGCGAACCCGATCGCCGCGCGGGCCTGCTCCGGCGCGTCGACGTTCAGCACGCGCCGACCGGCCAGCGACGGCAGCGTGGCATCGGAGCCAATCACGCAGGGTGGGTCGATGCGTGCCAGCAACGCCGACATGCCCTGGCGAAACAACGCCGGGTCCTGCTTGGCCGTCAGCGGCGGCAGGAAGCTGGGCACCGCGCCGATCAGGGTGCAGCCGACGAAGCTGCCGTATAGCTCGACCCGGTGTTCCAGCACGATCGGCACCACCTGGCCCGCGATCACGCCAGCGTCGCGCAACCTTGCGGCGGCCAGCCCGGCGCTGGCGCGAAGTTCGCCGAAGGTGACTGTGCGCCGCTGGCCCGCTTTGAAGAATTCGCAGAACACCGAGCCTGCCGGATGCCGGAACAGGGCGGCGAAGATGTGGCTCAAGCAGGCACCGGAAAGGCGATGTAGCGGCGGAAATACTCCTCGAACGTCAGGCGCTCGCGCCGGCTGAAGGTGTAGCGGGTGCCGGCATCGGCCCAGGTCAGGCCAAGCTGCCCGATCACCGCCGGATGCAGCGGCACCTGCAAGTCACCCAGGTAATCATGCACGTCGGCCACCGCCGCGCCGTCCAGATTGATGCCGGCGCGCGCCAGGACCTCGCTGGCAAGGCGGTGCATCAGCGCCATGGTCGGATGGCTGATGGCGTGGAACAGGCGCTCGCTCCGGTAATGGTCGACGATGTGGCGGCCAAGGCTCAGCCCGTACCGGCTGTCCTCGGCGAGCAGACGCGCCTCCTCCAACTCGGCGTAGCGGCGCAGGTTCGGCGGCTTGCCGATCTCCAACGCGCTGTAGCGCCGGAAACACGCCTCGGGATCGCCGGCCTCCTCGCGCAGTTGGGCGATCAGGCTGTCATGGAAGCCGAATGGGAAGGCGTCGCCGGCGGCATGGGCCGCGTGCATGGCGCGGACCATGCGCGCGTCGTGCCCGGTCACGGCGGCGTCGAACGGCCACAATGCCGCGACGTAGTAGTACGGAAACCGCACCACGCGCAGGCTGGCCGGCAGGCGGTCGTGCAACGGGTGGTCGCGCCAGTTGCGCACGTCCTGCAACAGCAGGATTTCGGCGCTGTCGAAATCCCCCAGGTGAGCCGCGAGGATCTCGCCGGCTGCCCAAAGGTCGTGCTGCACCACGTCGAACCGGCGGCTGACGGCCGGCGTCCGCGCCAGCATGGCGGCGAGGGCGCCAGCCTGGCAGTTGCCATAGACAATGATCTTCGGGCGCGTGGCGGCGGCCGGAGGGGGCGTCAGCTTGCGGCCGAGCAGGCCGGCCAGCGCGCCCACGCTCTCCAGATCCAGCGCCTCGGCAACGTCGAAGGTGACGCCGAACGCGCGCTCGACCTCCATCAGCAGGACGGCGTGGGCAATCGAGTCCCATCCCGGCACGTCGTCGGCGGTCGTCTGCGGCTGTATCCTGAGATCCGGCAGGTGGAACACCGCCCGCATCACCGCCTCCAACCGGGCCAGAACCGGCGCCATCTCCGCTGTCGGGGCAGCGGATTCGGCCTCGAACGATGTGTGGTCCTCGCCAAACAACGCCGCCAGTTCGTGCGCGGGCAGGAGCTGCGCGCCGGGCAGGCTGCGGCGCTGGCGCAACAGCACGTCGAACGCCGCCGCCAGCTCGCCGCGCTGGCGGAAATGCGCGAACAGGGTCCGGTACAGGAACAGCGACGGCTCCCAGTCGGGGTGGATCTGGAGGGCGCGGGCGGCACAGAACAGGCCGGACTCGGGCCGCTTCAGGTCTTGGTAGGCTTGGCACATCCTGAACCACACCCAGTACTCGCCCGGGTTCATCCGCCATATCAGCGCCTCGAACACGCGCGCCTGCCTGACGGTGTCGCCGTCCATATCCAATTGCTCAAGCGTCTTGAGCAGCGCGGCATCGGGCGTCGGGCTGGCCAGGATGGCGGCAACGAGATCGCGGTCGGCAGGGTCAGCTTGCGGCGACATGATGCCTCGGCAGGGATGGTGTTCACGGCGACAGCCGATCCGTTGCTAACAGGTAATCGCGTCCAGTTGAAGGAAACCGGTCACGGCTTTGGGACCGTGGGTATGGCGACCATCGCCAGCGCCGCATCCCACGCGATCGCCATGCGCGCGCGACCTGCCGATCCGTCTGGAACAGCCATCGGCTTAACGTCACTTGACGGGCAACGGTGCTTCGTGCCGCCCTGGGGCACTCTGCAACGGAGGCTGTTTCGGCGATGAGTGGCACCCTGGATACTGCGACGGGCCCGGACGCGACGACGCCGGACGCGACGACGCCGGCCGCCGCCATGCCGGAAGAGTTCCGCCTGCTCGACGCCTATTGGCGGGCGGCGAACTACCTCTCGGTCGGCCAGGTCTATCTGATGGACAACCCGCTGCTGCGCGAGCCGTTGCGGATCGAGCACATCAAGCCACGGCTGCTCGGTCATTGGGGCACCACGCCCGGCCTCAACTTCATCTACGCGCACATGAACCGCGCCATCCGCGCGCGCGAGCTGAACGCCCTGTATGTCGCAGGCCCCGGCCATGGCGGGCCGGGCGTGGTGGCCAACACGTACCTCGAAGGCACCTACAGCGAATATTATCCGCACGTCTCGCGCGACGCGGCCGGGCTGAAGCGGCTGTTCACCCAGTTCTCGTTCCCCGGCGGCATTCCCAGCCACGTGGCGCCGGAGACGCCCGGCTCGATCCACGAGGGCGGCGAACTCGGCTATTCGCTGCTGCACGCCTATGGCGCGGTGTTCGACAACCCCGACCTGATTGCCTGCTGCGTGGTCGGCGACGGCGAGGCGGAGACGGGCGCGCTGGCGGCAAGCTGGCACTCCAACAAGTTCCTCGACCCGCAATACGACGGCGCGGTGCTGCCGGTGCTGCACCTGAACGGCTACAAGATCGCCGGCCCCACCGTGCTGGCGCGCATCGGCGACGCGGAACTCACCGACCTGCTGCACGGCTACGGCTACGAGCCGCATTTCGTCGCCGGCCACGATCCGGCGCTGATGCACCCGCTGATGGCGAAGACGCTGGACGCGGCACTCGACCGCATCGCCGCGATCCAGGCCGACGCGCGGGCCAACGGCTTCAAGCAACGCCCGCGCTGGCCGATGATCGTGCTGCGCAGCCCGAAAGGCTGGACCGGCCCGAAGGTCGTGGACGGGCTGCCGAGCGAGGGCACCTTCCGCGCGCATCAGGTGCCGATCGCCGAATTCAAGAAAAGGCCCGAACACATCGCCCAGCTCGAGGGCTGGATGCGCAGCTACCGCCCGGAGGAGCTGTTCGACGCGGACGGCACGCTGATCGCCGAACTGTCGGCGCTGCCGCCCACCGGCGAGCGGCGGATGAGCGCCAACCCGCACACCAACGGCGGCCTGCTGCTGCGGGATCTGGACCTGCCCGATTTCCGCGACTATGCGCTGGAGGTGCCGCAACCGGGCGCGGTCGATGGCGAGGCCACCCGCGCCGCCGGCATGTTCCTGCGCGACGTGATGCGGCGCAACGCGGCACATCGCAACTTCCGCGTCATGGGGCCGGACGAGACCGCCTCCAACCGGCTCGGCGCGCTGTTCGAGGTGACCGACCGCACCTCCACCGCCGAGATTGTCGCGGGCGACGACCACATCGCACCCGACGGGCGGGTGATGGAGGTGTTGAGCGAGCATCTGTGCGAGGGCTGGCTGGAGGGCTACCTGCTGACCGGCCGGCACGGCTTCTTCTCGTGCTACGAGGCGTTCATCCACATCGTCGACTCGATGTTCAACCAGCACGCCAAATGGCTGAAGGTGACGCGCCACATCCCGTGGCGGCGCCCGATCGCCTCGCTGAACTACCTGCTGACCAGCCATGTCTGGCGGCAGGACCACAACGGCTTCAGCCACCAGGACCCCGGCTTCATCGACCATGTGATGAACAAGAAGGCCGAGGTGGTGCGGGTCTATCTGCCGCCCGACGCCAACACGCTGCTGTCCACGGTCGACCACTGCCTGCGCAGCCGCAACTACGTCAACGTCATCGTCGCCGGCAAGCAGCCCGACCCGCAATGGCTGACCATGGAGCAGGCGGTGCGCCATTGCACCGCAGGCCTCGGCATCTGGACCTGGGCCAGCAACGACGAAGGCATCGAGCCGGACGTGGTGATGGCCTGCGCCGGCGACGTGCCGACGCTGGAGACGCTGGCGGCGATCGACTTCCTGCGCCGCCATGTGCCGGACCTGAAGATCCGCATGGTCAACGTGGTCGACCTGATGACGCTGCAATCGCCCACCGAGCATCCGCACGGCCTGCGGGACGCCGAGTTCGACAGCATCTTCACCACCGACCGTCCGGTGATCTTCGCCTATCACGGCTATCCCTGGCTGATTCACCGGCTGACCTACAAGCGCACCAACCACGACAACTTCCACGTCCACGGCTACCACGAGGAAGGCACCACGACGACGCCGTTCGACATGACCGTGCTGAACGAACTCGACCGCTTCCACCTCGCGGCGGCGGCGCTGGACCGGGTGCCCCGGCTGGAGAACGTCGCCAGCCACGTCCAGCAACGCCTCCGCGACAAGCTGATCGAGCACACGCTGTATGTGCGCACCCATGGCATCGACATGCCGGAGGTCGCCGACTGGCGCTGGCCGGCGCGTTAGGTCGGCCGAAGGGTAGGCGAGGGCTGGCCCTCGACCCATTGGAGCCGCTGGCCCCAAACCCCATTGCTTAAAGCGGGATGAGAAAACCTTCTTCATCCCGCTCCAAAGTCGAAGCCTGAGCCGCATTGGCTGCGGATTCACAAACCAAGGACGCAAAATATGAAGATCCTGGCGTTACTGACGCCCGCCGCAGGCAAGACCCCGGCCGATTTTGGCCCTCTGGTCGTGGCCGAGGAAAAGGCAGCCTGGGACGCCTATCGCGCCGGCACCATCCGGGACGTCTTCTTTCAGCCGGAGCCGCTGACGGTGAGCCTGGTGTTCGAGGCCGCCGACCACGCCGCGGTCGAGGCCGCGCTGAAGGTGTTTCCAATGGTCGCTGCCGGCCTGCTCGACATCCACCTTGTGACCCTTGGACCATGGACGACGTTGGAGACGCTGTTCGACAAGCCACATCTTGCATAGCCGCGCAGGCGACTTGCCACGACCTGTGATGAAATGGGCGACACCGCAAGCCTGACCCGCCTGCGGCGCGTTCAGTCCAGCAGCTCGGCCTCCTGCGCCATCGTCAGCACCGCCAGCGTCTCGCCAGGATCGAGCCGCGCCGTCACGTCCGCGAGGCAGCGCGCCAGCGCGTGCGCCTCGGAAGAGGCGTCGTAGCGCATCAGCACGCCCAGCCCCGGCGCCACCAGCATCGGCGGCGGGCGCGGACCGGCGGGCGGGAAGGTGGCGACCCCAGGATCGAGGAACAGCACGTGGTCGGGATACAGCGAGCCGCGTTGTGCCACCGCGAACGAGGCAGCGTCGGTGCCGATGCCGTGCGTGCGCGCATCCGCCACCGGCAGATAATCGGTGCCCGCCGCCAGCGCCGTCAGCGCCGCCATGTCGGCGGCGGGAGCCTCGCGTACCGGACGGCACAGGCATTGCTGGACCTCGAACAGCAGCGCCTCCGCCGCCTCGACCGTCTCGCCGCACACCACTAAGCCATGGTTGCCCAGCACCAGCACATCGGTTCGCGGCCTGATCCGCGCCAGAATCGCCTGCGCCAGTGCCGCACCGGGCCGGGCATAGGGCACGAAGCGCCAGTTCAGCCCGGCAAGACGTGAGGCGACCAGCCGCTCGGCATCCTTTTGCACGGCCCAGGCCAGCGTCTCCACGCAATGCACATGGAGCACCACCGGATGCGGCAGTGCCGCGTGCATGGCGGCCTCCACCGAGGGACGCAGGCCGTGCGGGTCCTGTGCGGCCACCACGAACGGCAGCCGCACCGGCACCATGATCGCGCGCGTGGCCGCCTGCGCCATCCAGGCGCCGGCGGCACTCACCCACATCATGCCGTCTTGCTTCAGCGAAACGCTACCGGTCGCCCCCTGCGCGAGGTTCGGATCGGCCCCGATCTGTGCGGCCAGCTCCAGCAAGGCCCGGTGCTCGGCGTCAGCCACCATGCGCTCCCTCCCGCGCGGCATGGAGTTGCCGCCACAATCCCGGCATGGCGTGGTAGGCGTCGCGATAAATCGGAAACAGCCGCTCGTAGATGGCGGCCAAGGCCGGGTCGGGGTACACCGCCTCGGTCGGGCGGCTGGCGATCCAGCGTCGCGCGCACGCCGCCATGTCGGCGAACATCCCGGCCTGCACCGCCGCCATCATCGCCACCCCGGCCACCCCGGCCTCGGCCTGTGCCGCGCCGCGCACCGGGCGGTCGAGGCAGGCGGCCAGCATGTGCCGCAGCGCCGGCGAGCGGGCGGCGCCGCCGGTGATGCGGACCTCGGCGGGGGTGCCGCCGATGGCCGCGTAGCAGTCGCGGGCGGCGAAGCACAGGCCCTCGTAGATGCCGCGCGTCAGGTCCATCAGCGTCACGTTCTGGTCCAGCCCGAGGATTGCGGCGCGGGCATGCACGTCGGTGAACGGCCCGCGCTCGCCGGCGGTGGAGATGAACGGGTGGTACAGCACGGCGCCCGGCCGCGCGCCCAGCACGCCTTCGTCGAACGAGCGCATGATGGCGCCACGGGAGACGTAGCCGCCGCTGGCCAGGGCCGCCGCCTCGGCGGCGATGCCGACCACCCAGTCGAGGTTGATGGTTGACGCCATGTTGCTCTGCGCCTGGATGGTGTGGCCGGGCACCGGGAACACCATGCAGTAGCCGGTCATGGCCGGCGAGGGGACGATGCGCGCGGCGTCCGCCACCAGCCGGATGTGCATTCCGGTGCTGCCCATGATGGTGACGCCGCTGTCGTGCCCGCCGCCATAGATGCCGGCACCCAGCGTGGTGCAGACCACATCGACGTAGCCGAGCACGACCGGCAGCCCAGGGGGCAGCCCGGTCTGCGCCGCCGCCCGCGCCGACAGCGTGTGCGCCGTCTCCATGCCGTCGACGATCGGCGGCAGCAGCCGCGCGAACCGCTCCATGCCCAGCGCCGCCAGCACCTCGGGCCGGTAGCCACGGATGCGGAAATCGCCAAAAGTGAAGCTGCCCTCGCACGGCGATGTCGCCCGCTGGCCGGTCAGCCGCAGGTACAGGTAGTCCTTGGGATGGAACGCGGTGGTGGCGCGCGCGACCGCCTCTGGCCGGTTTCGGTCCAGCCACAGCAGTTGCGGCGCCTGCTGGCACGCGGCGAGGCCGGAGCCGGTGTAGGCGAACGCCGCCCGCGCCGCGCCGGAGTGCTTCAGCTCATCGACGATGGCGGCGGCCCGCGCGTCGAGCCACAGCCAGCCGCGCCCGACCGGCTCGCCATCCGCATCGACCAGCCAGGTGCCGTCGCCCTGGCCGGTGACGCCGAGCGTGGCGATCTCGTGGTCCGGCAGCCGGGCCGCGATGTCGGCGGCAAGCTCCCGCAGCACCGCGCAGGCATCGTCCCAGGTGCGGTGCATGTCCTGCTCGGCACCGCCATCCGGCAGCATGACATAGCTGTTCGCCCGTGCGGCGCTCGCCAGCAGTTGGCCATCGCGGTCGAACGCCACCGCCTTCACCACCGAGGTGCCGGAATCGAGCGCCAGGATCAGCGGTTTGGTCATGGCGCGCGGGCCGTGCGTAGGCCATGCGACAACGCCTGGTCTCTCCGTGGACACAAAAAACTTGCACATGCGACAACAGGGGGGTCAAGCGTGATTTGCGGCGTGACAAAATCGGGATACGCTTCCGGTGAAACATTCTGTCCGGGAACCGCCATGCGCCTCGCAAACGCCAAACTCGTTGCCATCCTGTCCGCGGCGTGCGGGCTGGCGTTGAGCGCCACGGCGCTGCCGGCGCTGGCCGCGACACCGAAGCGGATCGTGCTGCTCATCAACGGCACCGCCGGCGACAAGTCGTTCTTCGACTCGGCGGCGCACGGCTTCGACCTGATCCGCGCCAAGTACGGCGCCGATGTGGTCGCGAAGGTCATCGAGATGAGCTACGACGAGTCCAAGTGGCAGGCGACGGCGGAGGACATCGCCTCGCAGAACTGGGACCTGATCGTCACCGGCACCTACCAGATGAACGACATCGTGGCGGCGGTCGCCAACGACAACCCGAAGAAGACCTTCGTCATTTACGACGC
Source organism: Rhodospirillales bacterium (assembly GCA_043746535.1). GTDB lineage: Bacteria > Pseudomonadota > Alphaproteobacteria > Acetobacterales > Acetobacteraceae > CAVRQM01. Next base: position 2,231 of record JAYTQW010000270.1, on the reverse strand, counting down.
GGCGATGGACTACTCCAAGGGCGGGTTCAAGAACGTCTATTCCATCACCTACAAGCAGAACGAGGCCAGCTACCTGGCGGGCATGGTCGGCGCCGACATGATCAGGTCCGGCAAGGCGAAGGGCACGTCCCTGGGCTTCCTCGGCGGCCTCGACATCCCGGTCATCAACGATTTCCTGACCGGCTACGTGGCCGGCGCGCAGGCGGTGGACCCGGCGGCGAAGGTGGCGGTGTCCTACATCGGCTCGTTCTCCGACGCGGCGAAGGGCAAGGAACTGGCGCTGGCGCAGTACCGCACCGGCACCGCGATCGGCTTCAACGTGGCCGGGCAGGCCGGGCTGGGCCAGCTCGCCGCCGCCAAGGAGAGCGACCATTACGCGATCGGCGTCGACAGCGACCAATCGGCGATCTTCCGCGCCACCGATCCCGCGACCGCCGACCGTGTCGTGACCTCCGTACTGAAGCGCGTCGATACCAGCCTGCTGCGCGCCTACGACCTGTTCGCCGCCGGCAAGCTGCCGGCGGGGCATGAGGAGGCGCTCGGGCTGAAGGAGGGCGCCGTCGGCATCGTCGAGAACGATGTGTACGCGTCGCTGCTGTCGGCCGACGACCGCGCGAAGATCTCCAGCGCCGCCGCCGATATCGCGTCCGGCAAGATCGTGGTGCCGACCGCGTTCGGCATGGACACGGCGGCGATGAACGCCCTGCGCGCCAAGGTGCGCCCATAGGCGACGCGCCGCCGGCCCTCGTCGCCTTCCACGGCATCTCGAAGACGTTCCCGAACGGCCTGCAAGCCCTTCGCGACGTGAGCTTTGCCGTGGCCGGCGGCACCTGCCACGCGATCTGTGGCGAGAACGGGGCCGGCAAGTCGACGCTGATGAAGATCCTGTTCGGGCTGGAGGCGCCGACCACCGGAACCATCCTGGTGGACGGCACCGCCCTCGTGGACAACTCGCCGCGCGGCGCGGCGGCGGCCGGGATCGGCATGGTGCATCAGCACTTCTCGCTGGTGGCGTCGCTGACCGTGGCCGAGAACATCGTGCTCGGGCGCGAGCCGACGCGCGGCCCGTTGATCGACCGCGTTGCCGCTCGCGCCGAGGTGCGCAGCCTCGCCATCCGCTACAAGCTCGCGGTGGAGCCGGATGCGGTGGTCGGCGCGCTGTCGGTGGCGGCGCAGCAGAAGGTCGAGATACTGAAGGCGCTGGCGCGGCGGGTGCGCCTGCTCATCCTCGATGAGCCGACCGCCGTGCTGACGCCGCAGGAGACCGACGAGCTGTTCGACCGGCTGCGCGACCTCCGCGCCGCCGGGCTGACCATCATCTTCATCTCGCACAAGTTGCGCGAGGTGCGGGCACTCGCCTCCCACGTCACCGTGCTGCGCGGCGGCGTGGTGACCGGCGACGCGCCGCTCGACACGCTGGACGACGACACCATCACCCGCATGGTGATGGGCCACGACGTGGCCGGCGTGCGGCGCGGCGCGGGCGGCGGGCGGCGTCATCCCGGGCCGCCGGTGCTGGAGGTGGAGCGGCTGTGCCGCCCGGCGCCGGACCCCGCCGACCGGCTCGACGACATGAGCCTCACCGTGGCCGGCGGCGAGATCCTCGGCATCGCCGGGGTCGAGGGCAACGGCCAGCGTGGCCTGGTCTCGGTGCTGACCGGCCTGGTCCATGCGTCCTCCGGCGTGGTTCGGTTCCAGGGTCGCGACATCAGCCGCGCCAGCACCGCCCAACTGCGCGCGCTGGGCATGGCGCACCTGCCGGCCGACCGCTTCCATGACGGCGGCGCCCGCACGCTGTCGCTGACCGACAACGCCATCGGCGGGCGGCAGGGCGACGGCAGCCTCGGGCGTTGGCCATTCCTGTCGCGGCGGCTGGCGGAGCAGGCGGCCGCCGGCATGATCCGCACTTATAACGTGCGCGCGCGCGGCGTGCGCCAGTTGCTGGGCGCGCTGTCCGGCGGCAACGCGCAGAAGCTGATCGCCGCGCGTGAGTTCGGCTCCCACCCGACGCTGCTGATCGCGGACCAGCCGACGCGCGGCATCGACATCGAGGCCGCCGCGTTCATCCGCGCGCGCATCCTGGAGCTGGCCGCCGAGGGCGCCGCAATCCTGCTCATCACCGCCGACCTGGACGAGTTGCTGGCGCTGTCCGACCAGGTGATCGTGCTGTTCGGCGGGCGGATCGTGGCACGGCTCGCCAACGACGCCAGCCTGACGCCGGAACGGCTGGG
>JAYTQW010000269.1:0-7952 GCA_043746535.1 Rhodospirillales bacterium | reverse complement strand
GTGGGCATGTGCAACGCCATGGCCCCGCTGATGAAGCGCGGGCCGGTGATGTACTGCTTCTCGCCGGGCGTGTATCCGGAGCCGGGCAGCTTCCTGTTCTCCTCCGGCGTCTCCACCAAGGACCTGGCCGCCGCCCAGCTGGCCTATTGGCAGGCCCGCGGCCTCAAGCGCATCGCGCTGATCACCAGCACCGACGCCTCCGGCCAGGACGCCCAGCGCAACATTCTGGCGCTGTTCGCGAAGCCGGAATTCGCCGGGCTTTCGCTGGTGGAGCAGCAGCGGTTCAACTCGGGCGACGTGAGTGCCGCCGCGCAGATCGAGACCATCAAGGCGGCCTCGCCCCAGGCGCTCATCGCGTGGTCGTCCGGGGCCGCCGTCGGCACGCTGTTCAAGGCCATCACGGCCGCGGGGCTCGATGTGCCGGTGGCGACCACCAACGCCAACATGACCTATGCGCAGATGGAGCAATACGCGGCGTTCCTGCCGCGCGAGCTGTACATTCCCTCTGCCGAATGGCCGGCGGGCCAGGCCCGATTACCGCAGGGACAATCGCTGCCGGCTTCGGTGCAGGCGGCGCAGGCGGCGTTCTTTGCCGCGTTCCAGAAGGCCGGTGCGCGGCCGGATGCCTCCAGCACCTTCAGCTGGGACCCCGCCATGCTCGTGGTGGCAGCATTGCGCGATGTCGGGGCGGACGCGACGCCCGAGGCGCTGCGGGCGCGGCTCGCGGCCACCCAAGCGTTCGGCGGAGTCAACGGCGTATATGATTTCGCCGCCTCGCCGCAGCGCGGGCTCGATCTGGCCGATGTCGTGGTCACGCGGTGGGATGCCAAGCAAGGCACCTGGACCGTGGTCAGCCAGCCGCGCGGCCTGCCGTTGCCCTGATTTGCCATTACCCTGACATGCGATTGTCCTGATCCATGGCCGCTTTCGCGCAGATCCTGGTCGGCGGCGTGATGCAGGGGGCGATCTTTGCCCTGGTGGCGCTTGGCTTCTCGCTGGTCCACCGCGTCACCGGCGTCATCAATCTCGCCCAAGGCGGGTTCTGCGTGCTGGGGGCGCTGATCGCCTACAGTTTGCAAGTGCAGCTTGGCCTGCCGGTGGCGCTGGCGGTGCTGGGGGGCGTGCTGGCCACGGCAGGTTGCGGCGCGGCGGTCGCGGCGGTGGCGTTCGTGCCCGGCCTGTCGCGCCTGTCCAACAGCAACATGCTGATGCTGACGGCGGGCGTGCTCACCCTGCTGGAAGGGCTGATGCTGCTGGTCTGGGGCAGCCAGCCTTATGCCCTGCCGGCGTTCAGCGGCGAGCGGCCGCTGGCGGTGGCGGGGCTGCTGATCCCCAGCCAGGGGCCCTGGGTGCTGGCGGCCCTGCTGCTGGCCGCTTCCGGCCTGTGGTGGCTGCTGGCGCGCACCGGGTTCGGCCAGGCGCTGCGGGCCTGCGCCGAAAACCCGCAGGCGGCGCGGCTGATGGGCATCGGCGTGCCGGGCATGATGCTGTTCAGCTTCGCCCTCGCCGCCGGTCTGGGGGCGCTGGCGGGTATCGTCATCGCGCCGGCCACTTCGCTCGCGTTCGACAGCGGGCGGCTGCTGACGGTGTCGGGGTTCATCGCGGTGGCCATCGGCGGCATCGGCAGCCTGCCGGGGGCCATCGTGGGCGGGCTGCTGCTGGGCATCGCGCAGCAGATGGCCACCGCCTATGTGTCGTCGCTGTTCAGCGCGGCCCTGGCGCTGGGGCTGCTGCTGGCAGTGCTGGTGTTGCGGCCCGCTGGCCTCATGGGAGGCAACATCGCGCGGCGCGAGGATGTGCGCATCGAGGCGCGCATCTGGGCTCATGCCGCCCGCCTGCCGCCACGCCTCGCCTGGGGCGGCGGTCTGGCCGTGCTGGCGGCGGCGGCGCTGCTGCCGCTGGTGTTGCCGGACGGCGAGATGCTGTCGTCGCTGGTCATCGCGCTCATTCTGTTCATCGCGCTGATCGGGCTCGATGTGCTGATGGGCTATGCCGGGCAGGTGAGCCTGGGGCAGGGCGGGTTCATGGCGCTGGGCGGCTACACGGCGGCGTGGCTGGCCGTCACCTATGATGTGGCGCCGGCATTGGGGCTGCTGGCCGGCATCCTGGTGGCGGTTGCCTGTGCCATGGGGCTGTCCGCCATCACGCTCCGGCTGCGCGGGCTGTATCTGGCGCTGGCCACGCTGGCGTTCGGGCTGCTGGTGGAATCCTGCGTCGTGGGGTTCGACGATATCACTGGCGGGCCGTCCGGGCTTGTCGGCATTCCGTCGTTCGCCCTGGCCGGGGTTGCGTTCGACACGCCGGCGCGGATGTTCTGGCTGGTGCTGGGCCTTGCGGCCGCGCTGATGCTGCTGGCAGCGGGCGCCGTCGCCTCGCCGTTCGGCCGCGCCTTGCAGGCGGTGCGCACCGACCAGTTGGCCGCGGCCGCTTTGGGCGTGCCGGTGGTGCGGGTCAAGCTCGCGGCCTTCGCGTTCAGCGCCGCCACGGCGGCCTTGGCCGGCGGGCTGTACGCCTTCCACTTTCATTTCCTGTCGCCCGACATGGTGGGCATGTCGCGTTCGTTTGAACTGGTGTCCATGCTGGTGGTGGGGGGCGAGGGCACGCTGTTCGGCCCGCTGCTGGGGGCGCTGCTCATCACGCTGCTGCCCACGCTGTCGCAGTCGCTGGCCACCTACAAGACGCTCGCGGTGGGGGTGTTGCTGGTGGTGTTCTTCCTGCGGCTGCCCGAGGGGCTGTTCGGATTGTGTGTCCGAGCGGCGCTGCGTCCGCGCCGCATCGCCTTGCCGCACGAGCGCGAGGCATGAGCGCGGCCTTGGCCGTCGCGCATTTGGAAAAGCGGTTCGGCGGCCTGGTGGCCACGGGCGATGTGAGCTTTTCCGTGCCGGATGGCTCGGTCACCGCGCTGGTCGGGCCGAACGGCGCGGGCAAGACCACGCTGTTCAACCTCATCACCAATCTGGTGCCGCCCGATGCCGGCAGCGTGCATCTATTCGGCCAAAATCTCGCGGGCCTCGCCGGCAACGCGGTGGCAGCCCTCGGCCTCATCCGCACCTTCCAGTCGGCGCGCGTGTTTCCCGGCATGACGGCGCTGGAGAACGTGATGGCCGGCGCCTTCCGTACTGGCAGCCATGGCGTGCTGCCCTACGCCCTGTGGCTGCCGCGCGCCCGTGCCGCCGAGCGGGCGTTGCGGGAGCGGGCGCTGTCGCTGCTCGATCTCATCGGGCTGCAGCGCTACGCCCTGTCGCACGCGACCGACCTGCCGATCGGCGCCCAGAAGCTGCTGGAGGTGGCGCGCGCGCTGATGGCGCGGCCGCGTCTGCTGCTGCTCGATGAACCCGCCGCCGGGCTGAACGATGCCGAGACGGAGGAACTCGCCGCCCTGCTGGTGGCGGTGCGGCATTCGGGCGTGTCGCTGCTGGTGGTGGAGCACAACATGGGGCTGGTGATGAACGTGGCCGATCAGGTGGTGGTGCTGGATGCCGGCCGCGTGATCGCCATGGGTCCGCCCGCCGCCGTCCAGCGCGACCCGGCCGTGCTGGCCGCCTATCTCGGTATGGATTCGGCCTGATGCTGGAACTGCGCCGCCTTCAGGCCGGCTATGGCCGCACCGAGGTGGTGCGGGGCGTGTCGCTGCATGTGGGCGCTGGCGAGATCGTGGCGCTGGTGGGGGCCAACGGCGCGGGCAAGACCTCGCTGATGAAAGCCGTCTCCGGCCTGCTGCGCCCCACCGGCGGCGACATCCTGTGGGACGGCGCGCCCATCCATGCCACCCCAATCGCCGCCCGGGTGCGCGCCGCCATCGTGCATGTGCCCGAGGGGCGGCAGTTGTTCGCCGGGCTGAGCGCGGGCGGGAACATCCGGCTGGGCGGCTATCTCGCCCCGCCCGAGGCCGCGTGCCCCAAGGATGCCGCCGTGGCCCAGGCCGCTGGCTTGTTTCCCGATATCGCCGGGCGGCTGCACGAGTCCGCCGGCACGTTCTCGGGCGGCCAGCAGCAGATGATCGCCATCGCCCGCGGCCTGATGGCGCGCCCGCGTCTGCTGCTGCTCGACGAACCCAGCCTCGGCTTGTCGCCGCTGCTGGTGGCGGCGATGTTCCGCCTGATCGCCGGGCTGCGCGCGCGGGGCATCGCCGTGCTGCTGGCCGAACAGAACGCCCGCGCGGCGCTCGCCATCGCCGACCGCGCCTATGTCATCGAGAACGGCCGCGTGGCGCTGGAAGGCACGGGGCCGGGCCTGCTCGCCAATCCCGAGATGGCGCAGCGCTACCTCGGCACGGGCCAGGCGCGCCCCGTCGACAGCGCGGAAAGCCACCGCCTCGCCCTGCGCCTGCGCGCCCTGTTCACCGACATCTGAGGGTCACGATGCCGAAACTGCACCTGAGTTTCGCCTGCTGGGATTACGACCGCACCCGCGCCATCATGGACGGCACCGTGCAGCCCGATGGCATCGCGTTGAACGCGATGACGTTGCCAGTGGAGGAGACGTTCTTCCGCATGGCGCGCTTCGGCGAGTTCGACGTGGCCGAGATGTCGTTGAGTTCCTACTGCGTGTCGCTGATGCGCGACGATCCGCCGTTCATCGCCATTCCCGTCTATCCCTCGCGCTTCTTCCGGCATTCCTGCCTGTATGTGAACGCCGCGTCTGGCATCACCGAGCCGTCGCAGCTGGTGGGGCGGCGCATGGGCGTGCCGGAATATCAGATGACGGCGCCGGTCTGGATTCGCGGCATCCTGTCCGACGAATACGGCGTGGCCCCCGACAGCGTCGAGTATTTCAGCGGCGGCGAGGAGGAGCCGGGGCGGCACGAGAAGCTGAAGCTCGATCTGCCGCCGCGCTTCCGCATCACGCCCATCGGCCCCACCCAGACGCTCGCGCGGATGCTGGCCGATGGCGAGATCGACGCCTTCCAGACCGCGCGTGCCCCCAGCACGTTCTATCGCGAACCCCAGCGCGTGCGCCGGTTGTTCCCTGATTACGTGCCCATCGAGCGCGACTATTTCCGCCGCACCCGCATCTTTCCCATCATGCACATCATCGCCATCCGCCGCGCGGTGTATCGGGCGAACCCGTGGGTGGCGCAAAGCCTGTTCAAGGCGTTCACCGCCAGCCAGGCCATCACCTATGCCGGCCTGCGCGAGACGGCGGCGTTGAAATCCATGCTGCCCTGGCAGAACGCCGCCGTGGAGGACGCCCAGCGCGAGATGGGCGACGATTGGTGGAGCTACGGCTTCGCCGCCAACCGGCATGTGCTGGAGACGTTCGTGCGCTATCATCATGAACAGGGCCTGTCGAAGCGCCGCCTCGACCCCGCCGAGCTGTTCGCGCCCGAAACGCTGGAAGCCTTCAAGATCTGACCCGCATGGGCGGATCGCGATGCCGAAACCCAAAAGCGTCTTTTCTTCCCCCCTCCCCTTGAGGGCTACCTTATTCACACATTGCGCGACGGCCGCACTTCTCCCTCGCCCCTTGCGGGAGAGGGCCGGGGTGAGGGGTGGCAACGGCATAGCATTTTCCGCAATGCGACCCGTGATCCAGCCTCGATATGTGCCCTTGCCACCCCTCACCCGACCTCTCCCGCAAGGGGAGAGGGGAAGAAACGCGGCTTTTGCGATGTGTGAATCCGGTTGCCTTGTGGGAGGGGCCGGGGGAGGGGTGGGCCAGCGGACGGTGTTCGCCTGTTTCGAGGTTGTTCTTCCCCGTCCCCAAGCCTCCAGACACCATTCAAAAAACACCGTCATGCGCAAGAAACATCGTCTTGCGCGGGCTTGACCCGCGTATCCACGCCGTGCCGTGCGGCAGAACTGGCCGATAGGGCTTACGCGCGCGCACTCTGGCCGGTGGCTGGCCAACGCCGTGGATACGCGGGTCAAGCCCGCGCATGACCATAAAACACTTTCAGCAGCCCGTTCGTTAACTAACCGGAACGATAAGGGCATGCGTGTGGGGCACTCGCTACCCGCCCGATTTTCGCTCTCGCCACGCAGGGGCCCCTGGCACCGCCGGCCACGCGGGCCAGCGCGGCGAACTCGGCCGGCGGTCGCGCCCTTTGGGTTTCCACGGGCGTTCAACCTTCACCTTCGGGGCCACATAGCCCTTGGGTGGCCGCGGCGGCGGCGAGTGGGGCGGCGGCATGTTGGCCCCCAGCATCCGGCACAGCGGCTTCAACGTTCGCACCATCCGGGGCGAGGCCGCCAGCAGCGCCGCCATCTCCGGGTCCTCCATCAATGCCCGCAGCTGGCTGCCTGCGGCCGCTGCCTCGGTCCCCACCAATTTCGTCATCCAGGCGAAGTTGCGTGGCAGCCGGATCGCTCCCTCCGCGGCCGGGGCCGGCGGCTTTCGCGTGCCCCTCGGCTTTTCCGTGTCCCCCGGCTTTTCCGTGGCCCTCGGCACCGGCGAACGCCGCGTCGGGATCGGAACCCCCTTCGCCAGCGCCTCTCCCAGTCGCCGCACCAGATGCGCGGCCCGCATCACCCGATGATTGATCGCCTGCATCATCTCATACGAGAGCTTCCCGCCGTTGTGCCGCAACAGGATGGCAGTCAGCAGGCCCCTGATGATGACCGAAAACCTTACCATCACGCTGGGTGGCGGCGGGGGAGGCTCGGGGGTGGTCTGTGGGAGGGGAGGCCGGTGCAACCACATTCAACGAACATAAGCCGAACAATCCAAACAAAGCAAGAACTATCTTGCTCCCCCCCCGCACGATCAGGGCACCACCCCCCTCAGCTCAGATGCACCTTCACATAGCTGCCCGGCGCATCCTCGATCGTCGCCAGCTTGCCGTCGCCGGGCACGCGGGCGGCCACCATGCGGCTGTCGAGCGCCGCGATCCAGCGTTGCCAGTCGGGCCACCAGGAACCGGCGATCTCGGTGGCGCCCAGGAACCACGCCTCCGGGTCGTCGGGCAGGTCAGGGTTGATCCAGTGGCTGTATTTGCCGCCCTCGGGCGGGTTCACCACGCCCGCGATATGGCCCGAAGCCGCCAGCACGAAGCGGTTGGGGCCGCGCAGCAGATGCGTGCCATGATACGTCGTCCGCCACGGCGCGATATGATCCTCGCGCGTCGAGACGAAATAGGCTGGAACCGTGATGCGCGACAGGTCGATGGCGGTGCCTTCCAGCGTGATCCCGTCGGGCTGCGCCAGCCGGTTCTCCTGGTACATGTTGCGCAGATAGAAGCTGTGCATGCGCGCCGGCATCCGCGTGCTGTCGCTGTTCCAGTACAGCAGGTCGAACGGTGGCGGCGTCTCGCCTTTGAGGTAGTTGCCGACCACGTAGTTCCAGACCAGGTCGTTCGGCCGCAGGAAGCTGAAGGTCGTTGCGAGTTCCTGGCCCTTGAGCAGGCTCCCGCCACCCGGGCTGTCCGGGCCGAGGGTCATCTCGCGCATCTTCACCATGGTCTCGTCGATGAACAGGTCGAGCACGCCGGTGTTGCTGAAGTCGAGCAGCGTGGTCAGCAAGGTCACGCTCGCCGCCGGCCTCTCGCCGCGCGCGGCGAGCACCGCCAATGCCGTCGCGAGGATCGTGCCGCCAACGCAGAAGCCCAGCGTGTTGATCTGCTTGCTGCCCGAAATCTCCTGCACCAGCCCGATGGCGCGGATTGCCGCGTCTTCGATGTACTGGTCCCAAGTGTAGGTTTTGACGTTGTCGTCGGCATTGCGCCAGCTCACCACGAACAGCCGATGACCCTGCGCCACGGTGTAGCGGATCAGCGAGTTGTCGGGCTGCAGATCGAGGATGTAGTACTTGTTGATGCACGGTGGCACGAACAGCATCGGGCGCTCGAACACCTTGGCGGTGAGCGGCTTGTATTCGATGAGCTGGAACAGCTCGTTCTCGAACACGATCGAGCCTTCGGTGGTGGCCACGTTGCGACCGACCTCGAACACCGATTCGTCGGTCTGCGACACGTGTCCCTGCTGCACGTCGTCCAGCAGGTGCTTGATGCCCTG
>JAYTQW010000268.1:0-4149 GCA_043746535.1 Rhodospirillales bacterium | reverse complement strand
TCCTGGATCATCGTCTGCCGCAGTTCGTCGCGCGACGCCTCGTACGTGGGCGCCGGCGCCTGGCGGCGCTCCAGCACCTTGATGACGTGCCAGCCATAGCGCGTCTTCACCGGCACCTGCGAAATCTCGCCCGGCTTCAGCGCGAACGCCACGTCGGCGAACTCCGGCAGCATGTCGCCCTTCTTGAAGAAACCGAGATCGCCGCCGGACGTCTTGCCGCTGGGATCGGTGGTCTTGTCCTTGGCCAGGGCGGTGAAGTCCGCGCCGGCCTTGAGCTGGGCGATGATCGCCTTGGCCGCATCCTCGGTGGTGACCAGGATGTGCGCGGCATGGACCTCCTCGACGCCCGGCTTGCCGGCGATGGTGGCCTGGTAGCGCGCGCGCACCATGTCGTCGGTCACCTGCGGCCCGACCTCGCGCGAGATCAGCGCGTTCTGCAACGCCGTCTGCTCCGCGCGCCGCATGGCGAGTTGCACCTTCGGGTCCTTGTCGAGGCCCTGCTTCACGGCAAGGTCGGCGATCGCGCGGCGGTCGATCATCTGGTCGAGCAGCATCGGGAACAGCACCTGCATCGGCATGCTGCGGTATTCCTGCGGCACCTGGGCGGCGGCTTCCTGCACTTCGCTCAGGTGGATTTCGGAGCCGTTGACCCGGCCCACAACCGGATCGGCCGGAACAGCGGTGGCGGGCGCCGCTGCGGCGGGTGAGGTGGCCGAGGGCGGGGTCGCGGCGGGCGCCGGATCGGCGGCCCTGGCGACGTTCGCAAATCCGGCACATGAAAACGCCGCCAAAGTGGCGGCGGCGGCAACGAAGCGGGTGGTCCGCATGGCGTATTTCCTTCGGCTAGAGGCCGAGTATGGCCGAAGCCTCACTTGCCGACAACCCACGCCTCGTTGACCCGAGATGCCCCCCGTCTTATCTGACAGCCACTCCAGCGGTCCCGCCATCGCCCATCCCTGCCCCGATTGCTCCTGGCGGGCCGATCCATAAGGCATCCCATGTTCGCCAGCATCGCCCGTATCGTGTTCGGTTCCAGCAACGATCGCAGCCTCAAGGGCTACCAGCGCCGGGTGCCGGAGATCAACGCGCTGGAGGCGGCCACCGCCGCCCTCGGCGATGACGAGCTGCGCGCCCGCACACCCGCGTTCAAGGCCCGCATCGCCGCCGGCGAGGCGCTGGACGCGATCCTGCCGGAAGCGTTCGCGACCGTGCGCGAGGCCGCCCGCCGGGTGCTCGGCCTGCGCCATTTCGACGTGCAGTTGATCGGCGGCATGGTGCTGCACGACGGCAAGATCGCCGAGATGAAGACCGGCGAGGGCAAGACCCTGGTCGCTACCCTGCCGGTGTACCTGAACGCGCTGTCCGGCCGCGGCGTCCACGTCGTCACCGTCAACGACTACCTGGCCAGCCGCGACGCCGAGTGGATGGGCCGGCTGTACGGCTTCCTCGGCCTGACCACCGGCGTCATCGTCCACGGCCTCGACGACAACCAGCGCCGCGACGCCTATGCCAGCGACATCACCTATGGCACCAACAACGAGTTCGGCTTCGACTACCTGCGCGACAACATGAAGTACCGTCTGGACGACATGGTGCAGCGCGAGTTCGCCTATGGCATCGTCGACGAGGTCGACAGCATCCTGATCGACGAGGCGCGCACGCCGCTGATCATCTCCGGCCCGGCGGAGGACAGCTCCGACCTGTACCGCAGCGTCAACCTCGTCATCCTCGACCTGGTGCGCGACCCGACCAACTTCGAGAAGGACGAGAAGGCCCGCACCGTGACCATGACCGAGCCGGGGTCGGAGCGGGTCGAGGAGATGCTGCGCGCCGCCGGCATTATCACCGAGGGCAACCTGTACGACATCTTCAACGTCTCGGTGATCCACCACGTCCAGCAGAGCCTGCGCGCGCACAGCCTGTTCACCCGCGATGTCGACTACATCGTGCGCGACGACAAGGTGGTCATCATCGACGAGTTCACCGGCCGCATGATGGAGGGCCGCCGCTACAGCGAGGGGCTGCACCAGGCGCTGGAGGCCAAGGAGCTGGTCACGGTCCAGCCCGAGAACCAGACCATGGCCTCGATCACTTTCCAGAACTACTTCCGGCTCTACCCCAAGCTGGCCGGCATGACCGGCACCGCGCTGACCGAGGCGGACGAGTTCGCCGAGATCTACAAGCTGGACGTGCTGGAAATCCCCACCAACGTCGCGGTCGCGCGCGCCGACAGCGACGACGAGGTGTACCGCAGCGCCGCCGAGAAATACGAGGCGGTGGCCAGGCTGATCGAGGAGGCGCGCACCCGCAGCCAGCCGGTGCTGGTCGGCACCACCAGCATCGAGAAAAGCGAGATCATCAGCAACCTGCTGACCACGAAGAAGGTGCCGCACAAGGTGCTGAACGCGCGCTTCCACGAGCAGGAGGCGATGATCGTGAGCCAGGCCGGAGCACCGGGCGCCATCACCATCGCCACCAACATGGCCGGGCGCGGCACCGACATCAAACTCGGCGGCAACTTCGAGATGCGCGCCAAGCTGGAGGTGCCCGACGGCGACGAGGCCCGGCTGGCCACGTTGCGCGAGGAGATCGCCGCCAACCACGAACTGGTCAAGGCGGCCGGGGGCCTGCTTGTGGTCGGCACCGAGCGGCATGAGAGCCGGCGCATCGACAACCAGTTGCGCGGCCGCGCCGGGCGGCAGGGCGATCCGGGCGGCAGCCGCTTCTTCCTGTCGCTGGAAGACGACCTGATGCGCATCTTCGGCAGCGACCGCATGGGCGGCATGTTGCAGCGCCTCGGCCTCAAGGACGGCGAGGCGATCGTGCATCCGTGGATCAACAAGGCGCTGGAGAAGGCGCAGAAGAAGGTCGAGGCGCGCAACTTCGACACCCGCAAGAACGTGCTGCGCTACGACGACGTGATGAACAACCAGCGCCGCGAGGTCTATAGCCAGCGCCGCGAGTTCATGCGCGCCGCCGACGTGAACCAGACCGTCGCCGACATGCGCGCCGAAGTCACCAGCGCCATGGTCGCCCGCCGCATCCCGGAGAAGGCGTTCGCCGAGCAATGGGAGTCGGCGGCGCTGGCCGAGGACGTGCGCCGGGTGCTCAACCTCAACCTGCCGGTCGAGGAGTGGGCGCGCGAGGAGGGCATCGACGAGGAAGCCATCCTGGCCCGCATCACCCAGGCCTCCGACAGCCTGATGGCCGGCAAGGCGGCCAATGTCGGCCCCGAACTGATGCGCTACGTCGAAAAGAGCCTGCTGTTGCAGATCATCGACCAGGTCTGGAAGGAACACCTGCTGGCGCTCGACCACCTGCGCCAGGGCATCGGCCTGCGCGCCTATGGCCAGCGCGACCCGCTCAACGAGTACAAGAGCGAGGCGTTCGCGCTGTTCAACGGCCTGCTCGACGAACTGAAGGAACGCGTCACCACCATGCTCTCGCGCGTCGAACTGAACGCCGAGCCGGCCCCGCCACCGCCGCCGCCCCTGTTCGAGCAGCACCGGCAGCCGGAATCGGCCTATGGCGAGGCACCCGGCTTCGAGATGGCCGAAGGCGACACGCTGACGCTCAGCTCCGGCACCATCACCACCGCCGCCCGGCGCTCCGCCGTCGACCCGAACGACCCCGATACCTGGCAGAACAGCCCACGCAACGCGCTGTGCCCGTGCGGGTCGGGCAAGAAATACAAGCACTGCCACGGCCAGATGCTTTGAGCTGTGGCATCGGCTTACACTGAGATGTCGTGACGGGAGTTTTCCGAGAAGGGTAGGGAAGCAGTTCTTTTTTGCAAAAAAGAACCAAAAAACTCTGATTAGTTAGGCGTGCGGGCGTGCCGCTCAGGCGGCGGTGCTATATGTTTTATTATCGTAACATTACAGGTGTGCGTAGGCCCGCTCACGCTGGCCCTGCATTGAAAATGAGCGGACGGTGTGCGCGTTGTCTGGATAGTGGCCGCAGCGGCGTTGGCGGTTCCGATGCCGGCGGCGCTGCCGCGCGCGCCTGCGGAGCAGGCAGCGCCAAGGCTGGTGGTGGTAGGGCGGGCGATGGCTTGGGTGGCCGGTCCGGTCGCTGGAACAGCGCCGGCGGGAAGCCCGGCCCGGCCTCGATGCCCAGCATCCGGCACAGCGGGCGCAGGATGCGCCC
>JAYTQW010000267.1:0-8464 GCA_043746535.1 Rhodospirillales bacterium | reverse complement strand
GCACGAACAACGGCGTGCGCCGGGCTGTCGACATGGCGCTGGGCGTCCTCCGCCTGTTCGCGCCGGACCCTTCGACACGCCGGGCCGCGGCGGAGGCGGTGTTCAAGTCACGCGACGCGGGCGCGCTGCCGGCGCTCGACCGTGCCATCGCGGCCGAGAAGGACAGCGCAGTCGCCGCCACGATGCGCCAGGCGCGGGCGGCCGCGATCCTCGCCAGCCCGGCCGCCAGCCAGCCGGACCGTCTTGCCGCCATCGACCAGATGGGCGCACGCGGCGACCTCGACGCGCATGCCGTGCTGGATTCGCTGCCCGCCGGTCAGACGCCTGCCGTCACCGCCGCCGCCAAGGCGGCGTCCGCGTCGATCGACCGCTCGCTGGCGTTGTGGGGCGTGCTGCAGTCGGTGTTCTACGGCCTCAGCCTGGGTTCGGTGCTGCTGTTGGCGGCGGCTGGGCTCGCGATCACCTTCGGGGTGATGGGCGTCATCAACATGGCGCATGGCGAGATGGTGATGCTCGGCGCCTACACGACCTATGTGGTGCAGCAGGTGATCGCCGCCCATGCGCCCGGCCTGTTCGGCGCCAGCCTGTTCTTTGCGGTGCCGCTCGCGTTCCTGGTGTCGGGCGGGATCGGCGTCGCCATCGAGCGATGCCTGATCCGCTTCCTGTATGGCCGCCCGCTCGAGACCCTGTTGGCGACGTTCGGCCTGTCGCTGGTGCTGCAGCAGGCCGTGCGGACGATCTTCGGGCCGACCAACCGCGAGGTGGGGACGCCGGCGTGGATGAGCGGCGCCGGGCAGGTCGGGCAGTTGACGCTGACGTACAACCGCCTGGCGATCATCGTGTTCGCGGTGCTGGTGCTGGCCGCCCTGATGGCGGTGCTGCGGTTCACAGCACTCGGCCTGCGCATGCGGGCGGTCACGCAGAACCGGCGGATGGCGGCCGCCATGGGCATCCGGACACCGTGGATCGACGCGCTGACGTTCGGGCTCGGGTCGGGTGTCGCGGGGATGGCCGGGGTGGCGCTGAGCCAGATCGACAACGTGAGCCCGAACCTCGGGCAGGGCTACATCATCGACAGCTTCATGGTGGTGGTGTTCGGCGGCGTCGGCAACCTGTGGGGCACCGTGGTCAGCGCGCTGACCCTGGGCATCGTCAACAAGTTCCTGGAGCCGGTGGCGGGTGCGGTGCTCGGCAAGATCGTCGTGCTGGTGCTGCTGATCGCCTTCATCCAGCGCCGCCCGCGCGGCATGTTCCCGATCAAGGGCCGATCCGTTGAAGCATAGGCCGTTGAAGCATAGGCCGTTGAAGCATAGGCCGGTGGAGGCATGAGCCGCGCGTCGACCCTCGCCTGCCTGGTGGCGTTGCTGGGCGGCGGCGCGCTGCTGGCGGCACTCAACCTGGCCACCGCGCCCGATGCGGCATTGCATGTGCCGACCTACGCCATCAGCCTGGCCGGCAAGTACCTGTGCTACGCCATGCTGGCGTTGGCGGTCGACCTGGTGTGGGGTTTCGCCGGCATCCTCAGCCTCGGCCACGCCGCGTTCTTCGCGCTCGGCGGCTACATGATGGGCATGTACCTGATGCGCGAGATCGGGCCGCGCGGCGTCTATGGCAACGCGCTGCTGCCCGACTTCATGGTGTTCCTGAACTACCATGCGCTGCCGTGGTACTGGCGCGGCTTCGACAACCCGGCCTTCGCGCTGCTGATGGTGCTGGTGGTGCCCGCCGCGCTGGCGCTGGCGTTCGGCTTCTTCGCCTTCCGCAGCCGCGTCTCCGGCGTGTACCTGTCGATCATCACCCAGGCGCTGACCTACGCGCTGCTGCTGGCGTTCTTCCGCAACGACATGGGGCTGGGCGGCAACAACGGCCTGACCGACTTCAAGGACATGTTCGGCTTCGACCTGCACGGCGACCGCATGCGCGTGGCGCTGTTCGGCGCCTCCGCCGTGGCGCTGTCGGGGGCGTTGCTGGTGGCGCGCTTCGTCGTCACCTCACGGCTCGGCCTGGTGCTGGTGGCGGTGCGCGACAGCGAGAGCCGCACCCGCTTCCTCGGCTACCGCCCCGAATACTACAAGCTGTTCGTGTTCGTGCTGTCGGCGGTCATAGCCGGCATCGGCGGCGCGCTGTACGTGCCGCAGGTCGGCATCATCAACCCGTCCGAGTTCGCGCCCGCCAACTCGATCGAGGCGGTGATCTGGGTCGCGGTCGGCGGCCGCGGCACCCTGGTCGGCGCTATCCTCGGCGCGGTGCTGGTCAACGCCGGCAAGACCTACCTTACTGGCGCCTTCCCCGAAGTCTGGCTGTTCGCGCTCGGCGCGCTGTTCATCCTGGTGACGCTGCTGCTGCCGGGCGGCATCATGGGCCTGCTGCGCCACCGCCGCCGCAGGCCGGAGCATGGGCCGGCCCCAGTGACGCCGGAAGTGACGCCGGGGGCGGCGGAATGAGCACGCGCAGCCTGCTCACCGTCGATGGCGTGCATGTCAGCTTCGACGGCTTCCACGCGCTGAACAACCTCTCGCTGGTGTTGCAGGAAGGCGAGATGCGCGCGGTGATCGGCCCCAACGGCGCCGGCAAGACCACCATGATGGACGTCATCACCGGCAAGACCCGCCCGGACAGCGGCCGCGTCACCTTCGGTGCCAACACCGACCTGACCCGCCTGGACGAGCCGGCCATCGCGGCCCTGGGCATCGGCCGCAAGTTCCAGAAGCCGACGGTGTTCGAGCCGCACACCGTCTGGGACAACCTGCTGCTGGCGCTGGCCGGCGACCGCCGCCCGCGCTTCACGCTGTGGGCGCGCGAGACCTCGGAGGAGAGCGACCGCATCGACGCCATCCTGCGCACCATCCGCCTCGGCGGTTCGCGCCACCGCCGCGCCGGCGAGCTCAGCCACGGCCAGAAGCAGTGGCTGGAGATCGGCATGTTGCTGGCGCAGGAGCCGCGCCTGCTGCTGGTGGACGAGCCGGTGGCCGGCATGACCGACGCCGAAACCGCGCAGACCGCCGACCTGCTGCGCGAGATCAACCGCAGCCGCAGCGTGGTGGTGGTGGAGCACGACATGGCGTTCGTGCGCGCACTCGGCGTCAAGGTGACGGTGCTGCACGAGGGATCGGTGCTGTCCGAAGGCTCGATCGATCACGTGAGCGGCGACCCGCGCGTGGTCGAAGTCTATCTGGGGCGCTGAACCATGCTCGAAATCGCCGGCGTCGACCTGCATTACGGCGCCGCCATCGCGCTGCGCGGGGTGTCGCTGAACGCGGCGGTGGGCGAGGTCACCTGCCTGCTCGGCCGCAACGGCGTCGGCAAGACCAGCCTGCTGCGCGCGGTTACCGGCGCGCATCCGGTGACACGCGGCAGCATCAGGTGGGAGGGGGCGGACATCACGCGGATGCCGACCTTCGAGCGCGCGCGCCGGGGCATCGCCAGCGTGCCGCAGGGGCGCGACATCTTCCCGCTGCTGACCGTGCGCGAGAACCTGGAGACCGGCTTCGCGGTGTTGCCGCGCCGCCAGCGCGTCATTCCGGACGAGATCTTCGCGCTGTTCCCGATCCTGGCGACCATGCTGCGCCGGCGCGGCGGCGACCTGTCCGGCGGCCAGCAGCAGCAACTCGCCATCGGCCGCGCGCTGGTGATGCAGCCCCGCCTGCTGGTGCTGGACGAACCCACCGAGGGCATCCAGCCCAGCATCATCAAGGACGTCGGCCGGGTGATCGCGCTGCTGCGCGCGCGGGGCGACATGGCGATCCTGCTGGTCGAGCAGTATTTCGACTTCGCCCGCGAACTGGCCCAGCGCATCGCGGTGATGGATCGCGGCGACATCGTGCTGGACGGCCCACGCGCCTCGCTGGACGAGGCGGAGGTGCGGCGGCATCTGTCGGTGTGAAGGCGGATGTTGGCTGCGCGGCGGGTCACCTAACCTTTGAATACGTTCTGCCGGTGGTAGTTAAGGAACTTTGGTGCGGGCCTTTGAATCGGGTTCTCCGGGACCCGGATACGGCCGTCGGGCAGAAGTAGTCTGGTGATCGTGTCCGGCACCCGGCCGTGGGCAATCAGGACCTTGTAGTCATCGTCGATCGAAAGCAGGCCACGATCAAACATCCAGTGCACCGTTCCCGATAAAGCGAGGCCGTTGCGCACACCGTCTGGGCCATGATCGGCCACAGGCTGGATGTGAGCAGCCTGCACCTCGGACCGACCACCACCGTTGATGATCTTGATGCCGGTCACGGCGCATCGGTCCCCGTACGCACCCTTCACCACAGCCGAAAAAGCGCGGTCACGAAACAGGCGAGCCGTCACCGCCTGTACTACAGGACGGTTGAATATCTCATTATCTGCATCGGGACCGAAAGGGGCCTGCGCAACTTCACCGAATTGGGCAAACAGGCTCAGCTTGTCCTCGGCAATATCGGGTTCCGCTCGCCTCCGTTCGGCCTTGCCCAACACATGAGCAAATCCTGCCTGAAAAATTGCGTCGTAAGCCGCGTCGTCCAGCGCTCGGACAGAGCGGCCAAAGCTGCCTTTGTTGGTTGACCCGTCCGCTTTCCGCAGCCCGGGTTCATAGTACTTGGCGCCCTCCTGAAACGGCACGGCGCGGTCGAATTCCAGGTATTCTGAGACGAGCCCATAGAAGCGGTTAGGCTCTGACTGATCCTGCTCGATGCGATCCAGACGGGCAATTGCAAAGTAGGCCTGACGCCCGCCTGCGCCAAAGCCGTCGCGGGTGCTTCGCCTGGGTTCGTAATAAACTACCCAGTCACCGACTACTTTCTGCATTTGATTGAGGTAGGTACGTGGAAAGTGATACCGCTCCTCCGGCAGGTCATCGTAGCTCGGGTCGACGCGCGTGGTAAGGACGGCTTTCATTTTGGTCCGTCAATTACATAATTGAGCGGGCACCGACAAGCCGATTTAACCCGCCGTGCCGCCAGCGCGAAGGCTGCGGCTATGACAAGCAAATCGCGTGGGTTGGGCCGCCTTGCGGCCCAGCCGCAGCAACTCCGACTTGGGGGGTTCTTCCATAAACAGGATGCGGCTGGGCATACGCGGTGCGTTAATGTCGGGCTGTGGCGACGCCCAACGCCGCAGCAGCCTGACACATCGCCCGGTCCAGCGACGCGATCGGCAGTCCACGGCGCACCGCGAGTTCCAGGTAGCTGGCGTCATAGATGGTAAGATCATGCGCAGCGGCGAGCCGCATGGTCGCAGACCAGGCATGGCGGGCCGTCTCGCTGTCCACCTCGATCCGCAGGCTGCCCAGATTGGCGATGGCGCGAGCGACAAAACCTGCGTCCACGCGCTTGCGGCGCTCGGCGATGCGCAACCCGCTACCGACTTCGAGGTGCCACAGCGCCGGCACCACGGCCCCGTAGCGGGCCACCATTTCCTGCACCGAGACGGTGGCCTCGGTCACTTCGTCACGAAAGAACCAAGCCAGGGTCATTGAGCAATCGAGCACAAGGCTCAGTGGCGCCGGCCCTCATCGATCAGCTCGCGAATGGTGATCCCGCCCAGGCTGACCGTCTTCGCCTGTTCCCGAATTCGCCCCATTGCGGCCAGGGCGTCGGCCACGCCGCGGTCGGGCGGCTCGAACGCCACGATCCTGGCCACCGGCTTGCCGCGCCGGGTAACGACGATCTCCTCACCCGCCTCCACCTCGTCCAGCAACTCGCTGAAACGGTTCTTCGCCTCGAATGTGCCTATCTGGTGCATGATCCGCTCCTTATCCAACAGGCTAGATAGCTGTCCAACCCTCTCGCGTCAATCTCTGGCCCTCGACGCCGGCTCCCGCTATCACCATCTCTGCTGGCCAAGGAGTCCGCAAAGTTGTCTCAAGTCCTGACCCGCC
Source organism: Rhodospirillales bacterium (assembly GCA_043746535.1). GTDB lineage: Bacteria > Pseudomonadota > Alphaproteobacteria > Acetobacterales > Acetobacteraceae > CAVRQM01. Next base: position 2,616 of record JAYTQW010000267.1, on the reverse strand, counting down.
CGCAAGGGCCTGTCACCTTCATCCCGCAAAAGCAGCCGGCCAAGCCCGCCACCCGCCGGCTGGTGGTGAAGTCAGAGTACGAGCCGGCCGGCGACCAGCCCGCCGCGATCCGCGAGCTGGTGGCCGGCATTGAGGCCGGCGAGCGCGACCAAGTGCTGCTCGGCGTCACCGGGTCGGGCAAGACCTTCACGATGGCCAAGGTGATCGAGGCGATCCAGCGTCCGGCGCTGATCCTGGCGCCGAACAAGACCCTGGCGGCGCAGCTCTACGGGGAGATGAAGTCGTTCTTTCCGGACAACGCGGTCGAGTACTTCGTCAGCTACTACGACTACTACCAGCCGGAGGCGTATGTCCCGCGCACCGACACCTATATCGAAAAAGACAGCCAGATCAACGAGCAGATCGACCGCATGCGCCACGCCGCCACGCAGTCGGTGCTGGAGCGCAACGACGTCATCATCGTTGCCTCGGTGTCGTGCATCTACGGCATCGGCTCGGTCGAGACTTATGCCAAGATGGTGGTCAAGCTGGAGCGCGGCGGCAAGATCGAGCGCGACCGGCTGGCGCGCGCGCTGGTGGAGCTGCAATACCGCCGCAACGACGCGGCGTTCCAGCGCGGCACCTTCCGGCTGCGCGGCGAGGTGGTGGACATCTACCCGAGCCACTACGAGGACCGCGCCTGGCGCGTCAGCCTGTTCGGCGACGAGATCGATGCCATCAGCGAGTTCGACCCGCTGACCGGCGAGGTGACGGCGAAGCTCGACGCGATCACCATCTACGCCAACAGCCACTACGTCACCGCGCGCCCGACGCTGGCGCAGGCGGTCGGCGAGATCAAGATCGAGTTGGACAGCCGCCTCAAGCAGTTCGTGGCCGAGGGCAAGCTGCTGGAAGCCGAGCGGCTGCAACAGCGTTGCACCTTCGACCTGGAAATGATGGAGACCACCGGCTCCTGCAAATCGATCGAGAACTATTCCCGGTATCTGTCCGGCCGCAAGCCGGGCGAGCCGCCGCCGACGCTGTTCGAGTACCTGCCGGAGAACGCCATCCTGATCGTGGACGAGAGCCACGTCACCGTGCCGCAGGTCGGCGGCATGGAGCGGGGCGACTTCGCGCGCAAGTCGATCCTGGCCGAGTTCGGCTTCCGGCTGCCGTCCTGCATCGACAACCGGCCGCTGAAGTTCGCCGAGTGGGAGACCTTCCGCCCGCAGACGGTGCATGTCAGCGCCACCCCCGGCCCGTGGGAGATGGAGCGCACCGGCGGCGTGTTCGCGGAACAGGTGATCCGCCCGACCGGCCTGATCGACCCGCCGACCGAGGTGCGCCCGGTGGAGCATCAGGTCGACGACCTGCTGGCCGAGTGCCGCGTGGTCACCGCCGCCGGTGGCCGCATCCTGGTCACGGTGCTGACCAAGCGCATGGCGGAGGACCTGACCGACTACCTGACCGAGAACGGCGTCAAGGTGCGCTACCTGCACTCCGACATCGACACGCTGGAGCGCATCGAGATCATCCGCGACCTGCGGCTGGGCGTGTTCGACGTGCTGATCGGCATCAACCTGCTGCGCGAGGGGTTGGACATCCCCGAATGCGCGCTGGTGGCGATCCTGGACGCCGACAAGGAGGGCTTCCTGCGCAGCCAGACCAGCCTGGTGCAGACCATCGGCCGCGCCGCCCGCAACATCGACGGGCGGGTGATCCTGTACGCCGACACCATGACCCGCAGCCTGCGCTACGCCATTGAGGAGACGGCGCGCCGGCGCGAGAAGCAGCACGCCTGGAACGTCGCCCAAGGCATCACGCCGCAGGGCATCCGCCGCAGCATCGGCAAGGTGCTGGAGAGCGTGTTCGAGCAGGACTACGTGACCGTGGCGCCGATCGCCGACACCGACACCACCGAGTTCGTCGGCAAGGACCTGAAGGCCTCGATCGCCGACCTGGAGAAGCGGATGCGCAACGCCGCCGCCAGCCTGGAATTCGAGCAGGCGGCGCGGCTGCGCGACGAGATCAAGCGACTGGAAGCGCTGGACCTCGGGCTGCCGCCGCCGCCGCAGGCGTCCTCGTCGCTGCGCCCGAAGAAGGACATGACGCCGCAGCCGCTCGGGCCGGGTGGCGGCGGCTATGACCCGGACAAGCGGCGCGGCGGCAAGCGCAGGCGCGGGCCTTGATGCTCGGCACCATCGACGCCGCGATCCCGCGCGCCGCCCTGGTCACCGGCGGCGCGCGGCGGATCGGCCGCGCGGTGGCGCTGTCCCTGGCCGATGCCGGGTTCGCCGTCGCCATCCACAGCCGCCATGCCGACGCCGAGGCGGAGGCGACCGTGGCCGAGATCCGCGCGCGCGGCGTGGCGGCGGCGCTGGTCGCGGGCGACCTGGCCGAGGAGGCCGCGACCATGCGGCTGCTGCCGGCGGCGCAGGCGGCGTTGGGGCCGGTGGGCGTGCTGGTCAACAACGCCAGCGCGTTCGAGCGCGACGAGGTGGCCGACGCCAGCCGCGCCAGTTGGGACGCGCATATGGAGCCGAACCTGCGCGCGCCGCTGGTGCTGATGCAGGGGTTCGCGCGGGCGCTGCCATCCGATGCGCACGGCGTCGTGGTCAACATGGCCGACCAGCGGGT
>JAYTQW010000266.1:0-5349 GCA_043746535.1 Rhodospirillales bacterium | reverse complement strand
AGGTGGTTGACGTAGCGCGCGCCCACCGCCGCGCGGATGACCGGCACCTTGTGCAGGCCGCCGGACGCCAGGATCGACACCGGCACGATCTTCAGCTCGTCCGGGCTGAGCGCCATCACCTGCCGGTTCAGCGCGTGCTTCACCAGTTGGCCGTCGCCGTCCAGGAACGAGCCGAGCAGGTCGCCGACCGCGCCGTGGGCGGCCAGTTCGGCGCCGTGCGCCCGCACCATCGGCAGGCTGGCGATCATCGAGCTCGCGGTCATGTCGCCGCAGGTCGCCAGCGCGATGTCGACCGCGCGGGCGCGGCGGATCACGTCGGCCAACTCGTCATGCGCCAGCAACTGCCGCCGGCTCTCCTCGCTCGGGCAGTACAGTGGTGCCGCCAAGTACCAGCACTCGGCGCCGAGCAGGTCGGCGAACTGGGTCGAGACCTCGAACGTGTTGATGCCGGAGCCGCGCGTCAGCCCGCCCATCAGCGACACCACCCAGTTGCGCCCCCCGGTGCGGCGCGGCAGCCGGGCCAGCGAGGCGCGCAGGGTGCGGCCCCAGCCAACGCCGAGCGACTGGTTGTCGCGCAACAGGGTGTCGAGCATCAGCCCGACCTCCTCGCCAATCACCCGCCGCTGCTCGGCCGCATCGGGCAGCGCCGGCACCACGGCGGCGCCCTTCAGCCCAAACTGCTCGATCAGCGCCGCCGCGAGGCTCACGCACTCGGCCAGCGGATGGCGCACCTCGATGCGCACGGAGCCATCGGCGCGGGCCTGGCCGATGATGCGGTTGACCCGCAGCCGGGTCAGGCCGAGGCGGTCGGCAATCTCTTGCTGGGTGAGGTTGCCCATGTAGTAGTACCAGACCACGCGCGCGTTGGTCTGGTCGGTATCGGTTTCCGCCCGGCTCATCGTGCTTGTCTTTCACAGTCACGTGGCACGCAGCATAGGACGGAAAACTCCACAGGCTAGATGCCTGCGGGGCTGGCCAGAAAGTCAGCCGGTCAAAGTTGCCAATGCGCGTCAGTCGCCGACAGCGCGCAGCCGCGGCTGGCGGGCCTGGATCAACTCCTCATAGACATCCACATAGTCCTCGGCCATCCGGCGCGCGGTCCAGCGCTGCTCGAAGCGGCGGCGCACCTGGGCGCGGTCGATCTTGTGCAGTTGACCCAGCGCCGCCACCGCCTCCACCTCGTTCTCGATGACGAAGCCGGTGACGCCGTCCTCCATCACCTCCGGCACCGAGCCGCGACGCCGCGCGATCACCGGGCAGCCGCAGGCCATGGACTCGATCATCACCAGCCCGAACGGCTCCGGCCAGTCGATCGGGAACAGCAGGGCGAGCGCGTTGGACAGGAAGGCGGGCTTCTGCGCGTCGTTGATCTCGCCGATGAACTCGACGTTGGCACCGACCAGCAGCGGCGCCACACAATTCTCGAAATACACCTTGTCGGCCACATCGACCTTGGCCGCGACCTTCAGCCTGATCCCGGTCGCGGCGGCGATGCGGATAGCGCTCTCGATGCCCTTCTCCGGGGAGATGCGGCCGAGAAAGGCGAAATAGGCATCCTCGCCGCTGGCTGGCGTGTAGGTGGTCGGCCGCAGCGTCTGCGCCGGCAGGCCGTGCAGCACGGTGCGGATCCAGCCCAGGTCCGGCAGCGGCCGGCGCTGGCTGTCGGAAATCGAGACCATCGGCACCTGCGGGAACAGGCTGTAGATGTCGCCGAGTTCGGGCAGGTCGAGGCGGCCATGGATGGTGGTCAGGAACGGAGTCGATTGCCGCGTCATCACCGAGTTGGGGAAATAATCGATGTGGAAGTGCAGCACGTCGAAGTCATGCGCCCGCCGGCGCACCAGCTCGACCTGCCGGTTCACACACGACACCCAATCCTTGACGGTGGGATCGAGCCGCAGCGCCTGCGGGCGGATGGCGTCGAGCGTCGCCGTGGTCACGCTGTCGCCGCTGGCGAACAGGGTAACGTCATGGCCCATCGCGACCAGTTCCTCGGTCAGCGCCGAGACCACGCGCTCGGTGCCGCCATAAAGCTTGGGCGGCACGGCTTCGAACAAAGGCGCGATTTGGGCGATACGCATGACGGTGCCGACTCCTCGATGCGGACAGACGGGAAGACCGCGCGGGCGCGATCCAGGTGGCCAAGGCGGGTGTCATGCCGGGCGAACATGGCGAAAAGATGGGCGTGACGGCGGATCGTGACTGATGTGCCGATTTAAAATCAGGTGTTCAAAAAAGCCGTAGCGCGCCGCACTGGCCCAAATTGAGCCGCAATTGGCGTTGCACTGTCCAGGCTTGGTCAACCTGACCGGAGTGCTTTCCCCGATGGCATCCTCGCCCGCCGCCACCGCCTTCCTGCGGCACCGCGCCAGCCCGCTCGGCTTCCTGCTGCACTACGTCCGCAGCCACCGGCTATCGCACATCGTCGTGGTGACGGCGGTGGCGCTGGCGGTGCTGGCGTCGGTGTCCACGCAGTACGGCATCAAGCAGCTCATCGACGTGGTCTCACGCGGGCCGCAGGCGGGCGGCGGCGGCGTCTGGGCCGCGTTCGGCGTGCTCTGCATCCTGATCGCCGCCGACAACCTCACCTGGCGCATCGGCGGCTGGGTGGCGGCGCGGGCGTTCGTGGCGGTGACCGGCGACGTGCGCAGCGACCTGTTCCGCCATCTCGCCGGCCAGGCTCCCAGCTACTTCGCCGACCGCCTGCCCGGCACGCTGGCCGGGCGCATCACCGCCACCTCGAACGCCACCTTCCAGGTCGAGACCACCACCACCTGGAACGTGCTGCCGCCGACGCTGGCGGTCATCATCTCGATCGTCATGATCGCCTCGGTGAACATGAACATGGCCGCCACCCTGGTGGTGATCGCCGGCACCCTGGCGGTGGTGATCTACCAACTGGCCAGGCGCGGCACGCCGCTGCACCGCGACTATGCCGGACGCGCCGCCGCCGTGGATGGCGAGTTGGTCGACATCATCAGCAACATGGGCGTGGTGCGCGCGTTCGGCGCCACCATCCGCGAGCATGGCCGCGTCAACGAGAGCATCAGTTGCGAGATGGGCGCCCGCCGTCGCAGCCTGCTCTACCTGGAGAAGCTGCGCCTCATCCATGCGGCGCTGACCGCGGCGCTGTGCGCCGGCCTGCTCGCCTGGGGCGTTGCGATGTGGCAGCAGGGCCGCGCCTCGCCCGGCGACCTGGTGCTGATCTGCTCGCTCGGCTTCACCATCCTGCACAGCACCCGCGATCTCGCGGTGGCGCTGGTCGACCTGACCCAGCACGTCGCCCGGCTGGAGGAGGCGATCGGCGCGCTGCTGGAGCCGCACACCCTGGCCGACCGCGCCGGCGCCGCCCGCCTGTTGCAGGGGCCGGGCCGGGTCCAGTTCCAGGGCGTGACGTTCGCCTATCCTGGCCGCCGCCCGGTACTGAACAGCCTCGACCTGATGATCGAGCCGGGCCAGCGGGTCGGCCTGATCGGCGCCTCGGGCGCCGGCAAGTCGACCGTGCTGGCGCTGTTGCAACGTTCCTACGACGTGCAGGCCGGGCGCATCCTGGTCGATGGGCAGGACGTGACGCTGGTGCAGCAGGACAGCCTGCGGGAGATGGTCGCGGTGGTGCCGCAGGACATTTCGATGTTCCACCGCTCGGTGCTGGAGAACATCCGCTACGCCCGCCCCGACGCCACCGAGGCGGAAGTGCTGGAGGCCGCCGGCATCGCCCGCTGCCGCGACTTCATCGAGGCGCTCCCGGAGGGCTTCGATACCATCGTCGGCGACCGCGGCACCAAACTATCGGGCGGCCAGCGGCAACGGCTGGCGATTGCCCGCGCACTGCTGAAGAACGCGCCGATCCTGCTGCTGGACGAGGCGACATCCGCCCTGGACAGCGAGAGCGAGACGGCGATCCAGGCGGCGCTCGACCACCTGATGACCGGGCGTACCGTAATCGCCATCGCCCACCGCCTGTCCACCCTGCGCAACTTCGACCGCATCATCGTCATGGCGCAGGGCCGCATGATCGATGATGGTTCGCCCGACGAGCTGGCCAACCGCCCCGGCCCGTACCGCGACCTGCTGCGCAACCAGGGCGGCAACGTGGTGCAACTGGCCACAGCCGCCTAAGGCAGGGGGCTTTGCCCCTCGACCCCAGCAAAGGCTGGGCCTTTGCAATCCACTTGTCTTAAGTGACGGGGTTTGGGGCCTGCGGCCCCAATGGGTCGAGGGCCAGCCTCGCCTGCCTGCCTGCCGCCTCCGGTCATCAGGCTCTAAGCGGCGGCCAGTGGTTGAGTCTGGGATTGCGATTGCATGGGCGCGGCCTCCACCAGCGGGCGCCAGTCGCGGAAGAAGGCGGTGCCGATCTCGCCGGCCAGCAGGATGAGGTCGCGCTGCACCGCGTCGAGGAAATCATGCAGCCCGTCGTCAACGATGCTCTGTATCGGCCGGCCACGCAGTCCGGCCCGCAACTCCTCGATCCGCTCCAGCGCCGGCACGGTCCCGCGCAGGCTATAGCGCGAGCGCAACTGCCCCAGGATCCACTCCATCTGCTCCACGCACAGCGCCACGCTGCGCGGGAACGAGGTGTCGGTCAGCAGGAACGCCACCACGTCGATGGGGGTGAACCCGGCTGGCGCCACGCGACGGAAGGCGTGATAGCCGGCGGCCGCGCGCAGCACCCCGCCCCACTGGGTCAACTCCGCCACCCGCCGCTCCTCGTCATCGGGCGGCACCAGCAGGTGATAGCGGATGTCGAGCAGCCGCGTGGTCTGGTCGGCGCGCTCGATCAACCGGCCAAGCTGGTAGAAGCACCAGCCCTGGTCGCGGAACAGCGTGCCCTCGGTGATGCCGGTATGGGCCTGCACGCCCTCCTTGATCCGGCCGCACAGCCGGCTCAGCCGGTCGCCCTGCAACTCGCCGGGGTCGATCGCCAGGATCTCGCGGTGGAACATGTTGAGCTGCTGCCACATCTCGGTGGAGATCAGCGGGCGCAGCGTGCGCGCGTTGGTGCGGGCCGACTCCAGGCTGGCCGGGATGCCGGTGGCGTTGGCACGGTCGAGCAGATAGAACCGCTTTACCGCGTCGGCCGAGACCTCGGCGCCGTGCTTGAAGAACGCCTCCTCGTCGGCGTTGATGCGCACCATGCCGAGCCAGGATTCGGCCTCGCGCCCTGGACTCTCGAAACTCTGGGTGACATCGAGCAGGCGGGCCAGGTTTTCCACCCGCTCCAGGTAGCGCGCCATCCAGAACATGCTTTCGGCGTAGCGCGACAACAGCGAGGTGTCGCGGATCATGGGCCGTCATCCTCCAGCACCCAGGTGTCCTTCGAGCCGCCGCCCTGCGAGGAGTTGACCACCA
>JAYTQW010000265.1:0-2495 GCA_043746535.1 Rhodospirillales bacterium | reverse complement strand
GGGCAGGCGCCACAGGATGCCGTTGCGGATACGGTGCCGCAGGATGCGGAGCGCCGTGGCGACCATCGGGTGCAGCAGGCGCTGCGCCTGGCGCTTGGCGAGCTGATGCAGCAGTTCGGCGACCTGACCGGGAAGGTGCCGCCGAAGCTGGGCGAAGCGGACGGGGCGATGCGCGATGCCATCGCGGCGCTGGACGAGCGGCGGGACCAGCCGGCGGCGGCGGCGGCGCAACACGCCATCACCGCCCTGAGCGAGAGCCAAAGCGGCATGCGGCAGGCGCTGGCACAGAAATTCGGCCGCCAGCGCGACCAGGGCGGCGATCAAGCCGGCGACCCCGGCTACCAGGGCGAAAGCCAATCGGCCGAGGGCGACGGCCAGCCCGGCGACGGCCAGCAAGGCGAGCAGAGCAACGACCAGCTCGGCGACCAGCAGGATGGGCAGGACGGCCAAGGCCCGGATCAAGGTCAGGCGGCGCTCGGCCAGGGTCGCGGCCGCGAGGACCAGGGCAGCGACGGGAGCCAGCCGGGGCAGCAGCGCAGCGACCCGTTCGGTCGGCGCTTGCAGGATGGTGGCCGCCTGTATGGCGATGGTGAGACGGCGCTGCCGGAAAAGATGGACCGCGCCCGCGCAAGCGCCTTGCAGGACGAGTTGCGCCGCCGCGAGGCCGACCGTGGCCGCCCGCAGCGCGAGCTGGACTATATCGGCCGGCTGCTCAACCCCGCTCCTTGAGCAGCCGCCGCCCAGCCCGCCGCCCAGCGCCACCGGCGGCCTGCGATTCAGCAGCGTAGAAGCAATAAGTGCAAGTTCCCATCTTCAGTGTTGGTCTGCGCCAGTATTCTGTGGCCCAGCGCGCTTACCTGCTGCGGGACGCTCCGTTTCGGTTCTTCACCGGATAGGCAAACCATCAGTATCTGGCCTGGCGCAAGACGGTCGAGCGCCAATCGGGTGCGCACGAAGGTCATGGGACAGGTCTCACGCGTGATGTCCAGTATGCTGTCCGGTTCAGGCGCATCCGGGGTGTCGGTCGAGAGATGCGGGTTTTTCTTGCGCATGACTGTTTTGTTCAAGCTCTCTGAAATATCCATTGCGAAACCCGGCGGTATCTCCGTATATGAGCACATCGTTTGTCTTGGAAGGGAGTGCAATGGCCGAAATCGCGCAAGGTTCAGATGTTCTGAGTTTGACAGCACAGATAGTCTCCGCCCACGTCTCCAACAACTCTGTCACGCCGGACGCCTTGCCGTCGTTGATCCAGGATGTCTATCGGACGCTGTCCGGTGTTGGGCGTGAGGCGCCGGCTCCGGACAAGCCGCAGCCTGCGGTCCCGGTGAAGAAATCGGTGTTCCCCGACTACATCGTTTGCCTCGAAGATGGCAAAAAGCTGAAGATGCTGAAGCGTCACTTGAAGACCGCCTACAATATGACGCCGGAGCAGTATCGCGACCGCTGGGATTTGCCGACTGACTATCCCATGGTGGCGCCGAGCTACGCTCGCCACCGTTCGACCCTGGCCAAGAAAATCGGCCTCGGCACCAAGCCGCGCGGACGCGTCTGATACAGGAGCGTCCGACACGGGCCATGCCGATGTGACGCTGCGCGCGTGGCAGCCCGCCCATGGCGCGGCGTAAGGGAAAAGCGGCCGACGGGGGATGCGGCATTTGCTTCGCATCCCCCGCCTCTAGTAACCTGTTCGCGATGGAAAGCCGGATTGCGCGCCTTTGCGTGGAGCATGGCCTGAAGATGACCGGCCAGCGCCGCGTCATCGCCCGCGTGCTGTCCGACGCCGACGACCATCCCGACGTGGAGGAGTTGTACCGCCGCGCCAGCGCGCTCGACGGCCGCATCTCCATCGCCACCGTCTATCGCACCGTTCGCCTGTTCGAGGAAAAGGGCATCCTCGAACGCCGGGATTTCGGTGGTGGCCGCGCCCGCTACGAGCCGACCGAGCACGGCCACCACCACCACCTGATCGATGTCGACACCGGCCGCGTGATCGAGTTCGAGGACGCCGCGCATGAGCGGCTGTTGACCGAGATCGCCACCCGCCTCGGCTTCGAGCTGGTCTCGCTGCGGCTGGAACTGTTCGGCCGTCGCCGTGAGCCTGTGGCCGCAGCCCCGGCCACCGCCGCCAGACGCGCTCCGCGCCCCGTCGCGCGCGCCGCCAGCCTCACCACGCAGCCGACTGCTGGTTCCGTGCCCGCCGCGCCGGCTCCGGGCAGCGGGCGATGAGTGCCGGGCTGGCGATGCGGACGGCCATGCCGATCGATTTCGGCGAACTGCGCGGCGGGCATTTGGGTGTGCGGCTGGCGACCACCAGCGCTGAAATCGACGCGGCGCAGGCGCTGCGCTACCGCATCTTCTACGACGAGATGGGCGCCACCGCCGACCCGTCCATTGCCGCCTCGCGCCGCGACACCGATCGGTTCGACGATGTGGCCGACCATCTGCTGGTGGTGGACCACGCCATCGGACCCGGCCCGGAGGGCGTGGTCGGC
>JAYTQW010000264.1:0-11133 GCA_043746535.1 Rhodospirillales bacterium | reverse complement strand
GCGAGGCCCCCGCCGGCGGCGAAGTCGAGCACCCGGCGGCCGTGCGCGTGGGCGGGATGGTCGAGTACATGGCGGGCGAGGGCCTGGCTGCCCGGCCAGGCGAACGCCCAGAACGGCGGCTCGATGCCGGTCTGGCGCAGCCACGCCTCGGTCGCCTGCCAGATCGGCGTGATCTCGCTGGCCAGGTGCAACGCGAACTCCGGCACCAGCGCCGCGCGGCCGATGGCGGTGTGGGCGCGGATGAACGCCTCCGGGTCGGTCATGGCTGGCCGAGCAGGATGGCGAGCGCCACCAGCAACCCGACCTCGCGGTTCGACTTGAACAGCATCAGGCAGCGTGCCGGGTCGTCCACGTCCAGCCGCACGATCTGGCGCGCGAGCCACGCGGCGGGCAAGGCGAGGCCGGCGTAGAAGCCCCAGCCCAGCCCGGCCCTGGCGCCGGCAAGGGCGATCAGGACCACAGCGAGGCTGTAGCAGACGGCCAGGAACGGCCGCGTGCTGGCGGCGAACAGCCGCGCGGTGCTGCGCACGCCGACCAGCGCGTCGTCCTCGCGGTCCTGGTGCGCGTACACGGTGTCGTAGCCGAGGATCCAGAAGAACGCGGCGGCGTAGAGCAGCCCGTCAGGCAGGCCGATGGCGTCGCGCGCCGCAGCACCGCCCATCAGCGCGCCCCAACCGAAGGTCAGCCCCAGCATCGCCTGCGGCCACCACGTCACCCGCTTGGCCAGCGGATAGACCGCGACTAGGCCGAGCGAGACCACGCCGGCCAGCCATGCCAGGGGCGGCAGGGCGAGCAGGATCAGCAGCGAGGCTGCCAGCAGCACGCCCAGGAACGCCGCCGCCTGCCGCATCCGCAGCGCGCCCGACGCCAGCGGGCGCGCGGCGGTGCGGCTCACGCGGCGGTCGAGGTCGCGGTCCCACATGTCGTTGACCACGCAGCCGGCGCCGCGCATCAGCACCGCGCCGAGGCCGAACAGCAGCGCCAGCCGCAGCGTCTCGTACCCCGGCAGCCGGGCCAGCAGGATCGACCACAGCCCGGGCAGGAACAGCAGCCATGCGCCGATTGGCCGGTCCAGCCGCGCCAGCAGCGCGTACGGCCGCCAGCGCGGCGGGAGGCGGGCGACCCAGCCATGGGCGAGGATGTCGGTGTGCGCGGACATGGTGCTAATCTGCCCGTCATCATGCCCGGGTCAATCCGTCTGTTCCTTGATCGTCCGCTCGCGGCCGGCCTCGCCGTCGACGCGGCCCCGGGGCAGGCGCACTACCTGGCCCACGTGATGCGGCGTGGGCCGGGCGATCTGGTGTCGCTGTTCAACGGCCGCGACGGCGAGTGGCAGGCGCGCATTGCCGCCCTGCGCCGGGATCGCGCGGTGTTCGAGGTCGAGCGGCGGACGCGGGAGCAGGTGCCTGAACCCGACCTCTGGCTGGTGTTCGCGGTGCTGAAGCGCGACACCACCGATCTGGTGGTGCAGAAGGCGACCGAACTCGGCGTCGCCGCCATCCTGCCGGTGTTCAGCGCCCACACCAATGCCGGGCGGGTCAACCGCGACCGCCTCACCGCCATCGCCACCGAGGCGGCGGAGCAGAGCGAGCGGCTGACGGTGCCGCGCGTGGCCGAGCCGGCGGCGCTGGCCAGCGTGCTCGGCGACTGGCCGGGCGGGCGGGCGCTGGTGGCCGCGATCGAGCGGGCGGACGCTCCCGGCGTGCCGATCCTCGCGGGGCCGGCGGCGTTGCTGATCGGGCCGGAGGGCGGGTTCTCGGTCGGCGAGCTTGACGTTTTGCGCCGCACTCCGTTTGTTGTGGTGGCCTCGCTCGGCGCCCGCATCCTGCGCGCCGAGACGGCGGCGATCGTGGGGCTGGCGCTGTTGCAGGCGCGTGGCCTTTGACCCCCACTCACTGACGGAACGACCATGTCCAATCCCGGCGATGCCGACGCGACCCCGATTGCCGCTGGTGCCGCGGGCATCCGCCAGATGGCCGAACACATCGCCGCCGGCTGCAAGCCGCCCGAGGCGTTCACCATCGGCACCGAGCATGAGAAGTTCGGCTTCCGCCGCGCCGACCTGACGCCGCCGCCGTACCAGCCCGGCGGCATCCGCGCCATGCTGGAGGGGATGGCGAGGGACGGCGAGGGTTGGACCTCCATCCTCGACCACGGCAACCCGATCGGGCTGAAGCGCGGCGGCGGCTCGGTGTCGCTGGAGCCGGCCGGGCAGTTCGAGCTGTCCGGCGACATGCTGGCGACGCTGCACCAGACCCATGCCGAGATCACGGCGCATTTCGCCGAAGTGAAGCGGGTCGCCGAGCCGCTCGGCCTGGGCTTCGCGCCGCTCGGCTTCCACCCGACCATGCGGCGCGACCAGATGCCGTGGATGCCGAAGGGCCGCTACGCCATCATGCGCCGCTACATGCCGCTGGCCGGCATCATGGGCCTGGACATGATGACGCGCACCTGCACGGTGCAGGTCAACCTGGACTATTCCAGCGAGGCCGACATGGCGCGCAAGCTGCGCGTCGCCGCCGCGTTGCAGCCGCTGGCGACCGCGTTGTTCGCCAACTCGCCGTTCACCGAAGGGCGTGCGAACGGCTTCATGTCGTACCGCGCGCATGTCTGGACCGACACCGACAACCAGCGCAGCGGCCTGCCGCCGGTGTTCTTCGAGGACGGCTTCGGCTTCGAGCGGTATGTCGAGTGGCTGCTCGACGTGCCGATGTACTTCGTCAGCCGCGACGATGCCTATGTCGACCTCGCCGGCCGTTCGTTCCGCCGCTTCATCGCCGGCGGGCTGGCGGAGGCCGCGGCAGGCGTCGCGACCCTGGGCGATTTCGCCGACCACATGACCACCGCCTTCACCGACGTGCGCCTGAAGCGGTTCTTGGAGATGCGCGGCGCCGATGCCGGCAGCCTGGAGATGATGGTGGCGCAGTCGGCGCTGTGGGTCGGCCTGCTCTACGACCCCGCCGCCCTGGCCGCCGCCGATGCGCTGGTGCGGACCCATCCCTGGGCCGAGTACATCGCCTTGCGCGCGGTGGTGCCACGGATGGGGCTGGCGGCACGATGGGGCGGCGGCACCCTGCGCGACCTGGCGCGCGACGTGGTGGCAATCGCCGCCGACGGGCTGCGGGCCAGGCGTCGCCTCGACGCCGAAGAGCGCGACGAGGCGCATTTCCTCGATCCGCTGACGGCCATCGCCCATGGCGCTCCCAGCCAGGCGGAGGCGTGGCTCAGTGCGTTCCGTGGCCGCTGGAATGGGGACGCCAGCAAGATATTTGCAGAAGCGGCGATGTAGCCGATAAACGTTTGCGCGTTATATATGCGTTATAAGGCGCTGATCGGGCAATCAAACCTCCGATCCGCTCAGTCAGATGTTTCTTTCTGCATATGACTGAGGAATATTAGCAGTATGATACAGCAAGAGGACCACGTGGACGAATTGCAGCAGCCGGCCGGCTCGGTCATCGTCCGGCTGCGGCTGATCGGGCAAATGGAAGCCTGGACGCTGGCCAGCGAGAGCATCCTGCCGACCGGCCGCAAGACACGCGCCTTGTTCGCGATACTGGCGCTGTCGGCGCCGCGCCCGGTGCTGCGCGGCCGGCTGGCCGAACTGCTGTGGAGCCGCCGGCCAGAGGAGCAGGCGCGCGCCTCGCTGCGGCAGGAGATCCACCGGCTGCTGGAGGCGCTGGACCCGGTCGGGTCGCAGGTGCTGGCCATCAGCCGCGACCACCTGGCGCTGCGGCCTGGCGCCGTGTGGGTCGATGTGGACGAGGTGCTGCGCACCAGCGTCGCACAGCCGGCGGCGCTCGGCCTGCTCGACGGCGTGTTGCTGGAAGATCTGGACGGCGTCGATCCGGCGTTCGACGTGTGGCTGGCCGGCGAGCGGGAGCGGCTGTCCGATGGCGCGCGGCAACTGGCGGAGACGCTGCTGCGCGACCACAGCGAGGCCGAGGCGATCATCCCGGCGGCGCAGCAACTGCTGTCGATCGACCGCACGCATGAGGGCGCCTGGCGCGCGTTGATGCGCGCCTTTGCCGCGCGCGGCGAGCGCGGCTTGGCGATCCAGGCGTTCGAGCGCTGCCGCGCCGTGCTGGCCGACCAACTCAGCGCGCAGCCCTCGGCGGAGACGCAGCGCCTGGTTGCCGAAATCCGCGCGGTGTCGCCGTCGCGCGCGGAGACGCCTGCCGTGGCCGAAGCGACGATCGTCGCCAGCGGCGTCGTCGTCGACCGCCGCTCGGCGCCGCGTCCGCCGGCACGCCAGCAGGCGATGGGGCGCGGCCCCGACGAGGACGACCATGCCACGGCGGGACCGGCCCGCATCGACCCGCGCAACGAGGCGCAGATGGAGTCTGCCGACGGCGCCCGCGCGCCGGTGCGCGGCGGCGCGCGCGTCGGCGTGCTGCCGTTGAAGATGTCCGGCACCACGGATGCGGAGGCGCACCTCTCAACCGGCCTCGCCGATGAGATCACCACGGCGCTGGCGCGGTTCCGCTGGATGTTCCTGGTGTCGTCCAGTTCGCTGGCCCAGTTCGCCGCGCAGAGCCGCGACGAAACGGCGATCCGCGGCGCCTTCGGCCTGGACTTCCTGCTGGATGGCAGCGTGCAGCGCGGCGGCGAGCGGCTGCGCGTCTCGCTGCGCCTGCTCGACCTGCGCGCCGGCAACCGGGTGGTCTGGTCGCGCCGGTTCGACCGCGATGCCCACGACCTGCTGACGCTGCAAGACGAGGTTGCCGCCGAGGTGGTGGCGCAGATCGACCCGGAGATCCTGCTCATCGAGAGCCAGCGCGTCACCGCGCGGCCTCCGGTCAACCCGACCGCCTACGACATGATGCTGCGGGCGTTGCCGCTGATGACCCGGCTGGAGCGGCCGATGTTCATGCAGGCCGGCGAGTTGCTGCGCCAGGCGACGCTGCTGGACTCGGACTACGCCGCCAGCCACGCCTGCTACGCCTACTGGTACCTGTTCCTGGTCAGCCAGGGCTGGGCCGAGGACGCGCAGGCCGGCATGGTCGAGGCGGGGCGGCTGGCCGAGCGGGCGGTGTCGCTGGACCCGCAGGACGCCAAGGCGCTGACCATCGCCGGCCATGTGCGTTCGTTCCTGTACCACCGCCATCGCGAGGCGATCACGCTGCATGAGCGTGCGTTGTCGCTCAACCCGAACTTGGCGATGGCGTGGAACCTGTCCGGCCTGGCATTCGCCTATGTCGGCGACCTGGACGAGGCGGCGCGGCGGATCGCCCGCTCCAAGCAGCTCAGCCCGCTCGATCCACAGGCGTTCTTCTTCGATACCGGGCGCGTCCTGGTGGCGCTGTTGCGGCACGATCTCGATGCGGCGGAGGCGATCGGGCGCGAGGTGACCAGCATGAACCCCAACTATGCCGCAGCCTTCCTGCCGTATCTTGCGGCACTCGGCCATCTCGGGCGGCATGCCGACGCGGCGCTGACGCTGGCGCGGCTGCGGGCGTTGCGGCCGGCGTTCAGCATGGCGCAGTTCCTTGCTACGACGCCGCTGGAGCGGCCCGAGCATCGCGACTACCAGGCCCAGGGCCTGCGCCTCGCCGGCGTCCCGGAGTAGCGGTTGCCCCGCCGGTCAGCCACGGCCGGTCAGCCAAGGCCGGTCAGCCAAGGCCGATCAGGGAGGTCCGCCGCGTCTCGCGCATCGAGACATAGACCAGCAGCGAGCCGCCGATCAGCGCGGTCACGTACCAGAAGAACCACGTCTCGTGGCCGGCCGACTTGAACCACAACGCCACATACTCGGCCGAGCCGCCGAACACGCTGACGGCGACGGCATAGGGCAGCGCCACACCCAGCGCCCGGATGCCGGCGGGGAACAGCTCCGCCTTCACCACCGCGTTGATCGAGGTGTAGCCGGAGACGATGGCGAGGCCGGCCAGCACCAGCAGGAACGCCGTCAGCGGGTCGTGCGTGGCGCGCAGCGCCGACAGGATCGGCACCGTGAACAGCACGCCGCAGACGCCGAAGCCGATCATCAGCGGGCGGCGGCCGATGCGGTCGGACAGCGCGCCGAGCAACGGCTGCATGCAGGCGAACAGGAACAGCGTCAGCATCGACACCAGCGTCGCCGTCTCACGCGACAGGCCGGTCGAGTTGACCAGGAACTTCGGCATGTATGTGGTGTACACGTAGAACGCCAGCGTGCCGCCCATGGTCAGGCCGAGCACCACCGCGACCTCGCGCCGGTGCCCCCACAACGCGCGCAGCGGCTGCGGGCGGTGATCCTGAGGCGCGGCCACGAGGCGCCTGAAGTCCTCCGTCTCGATGATGTTTCGCCGCAGCCAGAACGCCGCCAGCGCCAGCACAGCGCCGATCAGGAACGGGATGCGCCACGCCCACGCCTCCAACTGCGCGGCGGTGAGCACGTGTTGCAGCAGGAACAGCGTCACGCTGGCGGTGAGCTGGCCGCCGATCAGCGTCACATACTGGAAGCTGGTCTGAAAGCCCCGATGGCGCGGGCTGCTGACTTCGCTGAGATAGGTGGCCGAGGCGCCGTACTCGCCGCCGAGCGACAATCCCTGCACCAGCCGCGCCGCCAGCAGCAGTGCCGGAGCCGCCTCGCCGACGGTGGCGTAGGTTGGGCACAACCCCACCACCAGGCTGCCGCCCGACATCATCAGCACCGCCAGCGTCAACGCCGCCCGCCGTCCGCGCCGGTCGGCGTACCGGCCCATGACGTAGCCGCCGACCGGGCGCATCAGGAAGCCGAGCGCGAAGATGCCGGCGGTGGCGCTGAACTGCGCGGTCGAACTGGAATCGGGGAAGAACGCCTTGGCAAAGTATAGCGAGAAGAACGAATAGACGTAGAAATCGTACCACTCGATCAGGTTGCCGACCGAGCCGCCGACGATGGCGAGGGTGCGCGCGTTCACTTGCGGCTGGCGCCCACGGTCTGATGCGCCGAGATCGCCGCCATGTCGACGATCTGCGACACCGTGCTGTTCATCGACACCAGTTGCGCCGCATGGCTGAGGCCGATCAGGATCGGCCCGATCACGCCGCCGCCGCCCAGCTTCGGCGCCAGGCGGGAGGTGATGTGCGCCGAATGCAGGCCGGGCATCACCAGCACGGTGGCATGGCCGGTCAGGCGGCAGAACGGGTATAGCGCGCGATAGGTGCTGTCCAGCGCCACGTCGGGACTCATCTCGCCGTCGTACTCGAAATCGACGCCGCGCGCGTCGAGGATGCCGACCGCCTCGCGGATCGCGGCGCCGGTGTCGTGCATCGGGTTGCCGAAGGTGGAGAAACTCAGCAACGCAACTCGTGGCTCGTGGCCCAGCCTGCGCGCCGCCGCCGCCGCCCCCACGGCGATATCGGCGAACTGCTCCGGCGTCGGGCGGCCGTGGATCAGCGTGTCGGCCATCAGCACCGCCTTGCCGCGCTCGCCCACCATCAGCGTGAGGCCGAAGGCGATGGCGTCGGGAGCGGCGTCGATGGCGTGGCCGATATCCTTCAGGCACACCGCAGAGGATCGGGTGAGGCCGGTCACCATCGCGTCGGCGTCGCCGGTCGCCACCATGCAGGCGGCGAACACGTTGCGGTTCTGGTTGACCATGCGCTGGCAGTCGCGCTCCAGGAAGCCCTTGCGCTGCAACCTCGCATAGAGGAACGCGGTGTATTTGGCGTTGTTGTGGCTGAGTGCGGCGTTGTGGATGTCCACCCCCGGCAACGCGCCGTCGGCCCCGGCCAGGCCGAGCCGGGTCATGGTCGCGCGCACGCGATCCTCCCGCCCGATCAGCACCGGCGTGCCGTAGCCGGCGCGCTGGAAGGCGACGGCGGCGCGGACCATCTTCTCCTCCTCGCCCTCGGCGAACACCACGCGCTTGGGTTCCGCGCGCACGCTCTCCATGATGGCGTCCAGCGCGTTGGCGGTGCTGTCCAGCCGCCCGGACAGCTCGCGGGCGTATTTGCGCAGGTCGGCCAGCGGCCGGCGGGCGACGCCGCTGTCCATCGCCGCGCGCGCCACGGCGGGCGGCAGCCGGCTGATCAGGCGCGGGTCGAAGGCGTTCGGGATGATGTAGTCCGGCCCGAACTGCAACCGGCTGCCGGTGCCCGCCGTGCTGACTTCGTCCGGCACGTCCTCCCGCGCCAGTTGCGCCAGCGCCTCGGCGGCGGCGACCTTCATCGCCTCGTTGATGGTGCGAGCGCGCACGTCGAGCGCGCCACGGAAGATGTACGGGAAGCCGAGCACGTTGTTGACCTGATTCGGGTAGTCGCTGCGCCCGGTGGCGATGATGGCGTGCGGGCTGGCGGCGCGCGCCTCCTCCGGCGTGATCTCCGGGTCCGGGTTGGCCATGGCGAAGATCACCGGCCGGTCGGCCATGCCACGCACCATGTCCTGCGTCAGCGCGCCCTTCACCGACAGGCCGAAGAACACGTCGGCGCCCACCAGCGCCTCGGTCAGCGTGCGTGCGGGCGTGTCGATGGCGTGCGCCGATTTCCACTGGTTCATGCCACGCTCGCGGCCGCGATAGATCACGCCGCCGGTGTCGCACAGGGTGATGTGCTCGGCGCGCATCCCCATCGCCTTCAGCAGCTCGACGCACGCTATCGCGGCGGCCCCGGCGCCGTTGACCACCAGGCGGGTGGTGGCAAGCGCCCGCCCGGTCAGGTGGCAGGCGTTGATCAGGCCGGCGGCGGCGACGATGGCGGTGCCGTGCTGGTCGTCGTGGAACACCGGGATGTCCATCAGCTCGCGCAGCCGGTCCTCGATCATGAAGCACTCGGGCGCCTTGATGTCCTCCAGGTTGATGCCGCCGAAGCTGGGGCCGAGGTAGCGCACGCAGTTGACAAACGCATCCACGTCCTCGGTGTCCAGGCACAGGTCGATGCCGTCCACGTCGGCGAAGCGCTTGAACAGCGCGACCTTGCCCTCCATCACCGGCTTGCTGGCCAGCGCCCCCAGGTTGCCCAGGCCGAGCACGGCGGTGCCGTTGGAGATGACCGCGACCATGTTGCCCTTGGTGGTGTAGTCGTACGCCAGCGCCGGGTCGCGGGCGATGCGCAGGCAGGGTTCGGCGACGCCGGGCGAGTAGGCCAGGCTGAGGTCGCGCGCGGTGGTGAGCGGCTTGCTGATCCGGGTCTCCAGCTTGCCCGGCCGGCCGGAGGCGTGCAGCGCCAACGCCTCCTCCGCCGAAACGCGCAGGCTGCGGGCCTCGTTCCGTTCATCGGCCATGTTCGGCACTCCGTGGTCGTTATCCCGGAGGGCATGGTGCGGTACGGGTGGCGGCGGGGCAAGATGGCGTCGGTCAGCCCAGCCCGTCCGCCGCCACATGCGCCTCCAGCGCGTCCAGGCAGAGCGGGTCGAACGCGGTGCCGCTGTCGCGCCGCATGATCTCCAGGCACTCGCGCACCGGCACCGCACGGCGATACGGGCGTTCGGCGGTGATCGCGTCGAACACGTCGGCGGTGGTGAGGATGCGCCCCGCCAGCGGGATCTGCCCGGCCTCCAGGCGATTCGGGTAGCCCTTGCCGTCCAGCCGCTCGTGATGGGCGCCGGCCAGCGCCGCCAGATGGCTGAACACGCCGACCCGGCCCAGTATCTCCGCCGATTGGCCGGGATGCGCCCGCATCGCCACCCATTCCGGATCGGTCAGCTTGCCCGGCTTGTCGAGGATGCCATTGGACACGCCAAGCTTGCCGACATCGTGCAGCAGCCCGACCTGGCGCAACGCCCGCAGCGCCTCGGGCGCCAGGTGCATCGCCTGGGCGATGCCGCACGCATAGGCGGCCACCCGCGTGCTGTGGCCGAAGGTGAACGGACTTTTGGCATCCACCACGTCGGCGAAGGCGGAGGTGATCAGGTCGAGCCGCGCCGCATCCACCATGACCACGCGCCCCACCGGCTCCAGCGCTGCCACACGCGGTCCCAGCCCATCCTCGGCCAGGCCGTGCCAGAACGCGCTGTGCCGGGAGATTTCCAGCAGGCCGGACACCAGTGCCGGATCGAACCAGGTGCCGGCGCGGCGCGTCGCCTCCGCGCATGCCGCCTCGGGGCCGCCGATGGCGTGGAACACTTCGGCTACCTGTGCCAGCAACGCGATGCGCGCGGCCAGCGGGATGTTCGCGCCGGTCAGGCGCTGTGGCAGGCCGCCGCCGTTCCAGTGCTCGTCGAGGCTGCGGATGCCCTCGGCCACGCGGGCGCCGAAGCCGATGCGCGCGGCGATATCGGCGCCGCGCTCGCAGCGCGCGTGGATCAGTTCCGCCGCCAACTCGGCGCCGTGCCGGGCGATGTTCAGCACCCGGCCGATCCGGCTGGCCAGCGCCTCGCCCGGCCCCGCGTGCCGCAGCACGAAGCGGCCGATGGCGAACTGGCTTTGCGCGTCGACCGACTTGAAGTCCCGCTTCACCCCGCGCTCGTCGCCGCCGTACAATTGCCAGAGCCGGGCGGCGTTGCTGCTGCATCCGGTGTCCTTCAGCAACAGCGTGTAGTGCAGGTCGCTCAGCGCGCCGGCGTCGAGGCCAAGGTGGCGGCCAAGCTGCATCCCGATCCAGCAGCAGCGCAGCGAGTGCCCCGGCGGCTGCCCCTCGGTCAGGTCGAGTGCGTAGCTGAGTGCGCCGACAACCTCGCCGAGCGGCTGCGCGGAGGGCGTGCGCGGGGGCATGGCGGCGATGAGCGTGGCGTCGAGCGACGGCATGGAGCTTGATCCCCTGGCGGATCGGGACAGTGTCGCGGCGGGGATTAATGAAGCATGACGGCACCTCCGGCGCTCCGGGGGCTCAGGCCGCCGAGCAGGCCCAGCGGACCACGCGCCCGAATGGCCGGCCATTACCCGGAACCGGCAGCAACCCGCGCGCCACCAGGTTGTCCACGCCCAGGCTGCGCCCGGCCTGCACCGTCGCCAGCAATCCGTGGGCGATGATGATGCCGACATAGGTCCAGGGCCACTCGGTGGGGTCGTTGTAGAGCGAGAACAGCAGGTTCAGCGTGAACAGGGCCGCGATGGTGCCGGAGACGCGGACCATGATGCCCAGCATCAGCGACGCGGTGAGGAACACCTCCAGCAGGAACACCAATGGCCCGGCAATGGCGATGTTGGTCAGGAACACCTGCATCAGGTCGGCGTGCCACTGGAACGAGCTGTACTTCACGCTCTGCTCCAGCCAGAACTTGAACCCGCC
>JAYTQW010000263.1:0-2855 GCA_043746535.1 Rhodospirillales bacterium | reverse complement strand
GGCTGTTGATTTTCGCTGAGATCTGACCCGGGGTTTTCGTCGAGATTTGACCCGCCTTTTGGTATCTCCCGCGCGCTATGGGCGGCGGTCAAGCGGTGGTTTTGGTCCTCCTGCTTTTTCCGTCGGCCGAGCTGTTGCGGAACCTGAAACTGTCGTTGCCGGTTTCCAGGATGTGGCAGTGATGGGTGAGCCGATCGAGCAGCGCCGTCGTCATCTTGGTGTCGCCGAAGATCTCGCCCCACTCGCTGAAGCTCAGGTTGGTGGTGATGATCACGCTGGTCCGCTCGTAAAGCTTGCTGAGCAGATGGAACAGCAGGGCACCGCCCGATGAGCTGAACGGCAGATAGCCAAGCTCGTCCAGGATCACGAGATCCAGGCGGAGCAGGCGATCGGCGAGTTGCCCCGCCCTGTTAGCAATTTTCTCTTGCTCCAGCGCATTGACCAGATCGACCGTGGAAAAGAACCGGACCTTCTTGCGGCCGTGCTCGATGCCCTGGACACCGAGTGCCGTGGCGAGATGCGTCTTGCCGGTGCCGGGCCCGCCGATCAGCACGACATTATCGGACCGGTCGGTGAACTCGCCCCGGTGCAGCTGCCGGATTGTGGCCTCGTTGACCTCGCTGGCGGCAAAATCAAAGCTGGCCAGGTCCTTATAGGCCGGGAACCGGGCCGATTTGATGTGGTAGGCGATGGAGCGGACCTCGCGCTCGGCCATCTCGGCCTTGAGCAGCTGGGACAGAGTGGGGATGGCGGCCTCGAACGCCGGTGCACCCTGTTCCACCAGGTCACCCACCGCCTGGGCCATGCCATACATCTTGAGCCCGCGCAGCATGACCACGAGGGCGGCGCTGGCGGGATCATGACGCATGGCGCACCTCCCGGTCCCGCAGCGCGTCATAGCGCTCGATGTCGGCCCGCGGCTCCTGCATCAGGACTAGGGCCTGCGGCGCGTCGATGACCGCGGTTGCGCCTTTGCCGTCCGTCAGGCGGTGCAGGAGGTTCAGCACGTGGGTCTTGGTGGCGACCCCGCCCTCGAGTGCCAATTCCACCGCGCACAGCACGGCCTGCTCGTCGTGCTGCAGCACCAGGGCGAGGACGTCCACCATCTCCCGGTCGCCCCCTGGTCGTCGCAGCAGCTGGGCCTGGAGCTTGCGGAACGCCTCGGGCATCTCGACGAAAGGCGCACCGTTGCGCAGCGCCCCGGGCTTACGCTGGATCACGGCCAGGTAGTGCCGCCAGTCGTAGATCGTACGGCCGGGGACATCATGCGAGCGCTCGACGACCCGGGCGTGCTCGCACACGACCTGGCCCTCGGCCACCACCACGAGCCGATCGGGGTAGATCCGCAAGCTGACCGGCCGATTGGCGAACGAGGCCGGGACGCTGTAGCGGTTGATCTCGAAGTGCACGAGGCAGGTCGGCGACACCCGCTTGGTGTGTTCGACGAAACCGTCGAAGGCCCGGCCCACCGGCATCAGGCTCGCCCGCTCCTCGGCGTGCACGGCGGCGACGCTGCCCGGCAGGACCCCATGCGGGAGCTCGATCCAGCGCTCGATGCAGCGGGCCTCAAGCCAGACGTTGAGCGCAGGCAGGTCCGCAAACGGCGGCATGGCCTGCCAGATCCGCCCCCGTGCATCCTGCACGTTCTTTTCGACCTGGCCTTTCTCCCAGCCCGAAGCGGGGGAGCAGAACGTGGGTTCGAACAGGTAGTGGCTGGCCATCGCCGTGAAGCGCGCGTTGACCTGCCGAGCCTTGCCCACCCCAATCCGATCGACGGCTGTCCGCATATTGTCGAAGATGCCGCGACGCGGAACACCGCCCAGCACGCGGAACGCCTCGGCCAAGGCGTCGAACAGCATCTCGTGGGTCTGTAGCAGGTAAGCCCGGATCACGAACGCCCGGCTGTGCGCCAGCTTGGTGTGCGCTGCCTGCAGCTTGACCCGCTTGCCCGCGACCATCGCCCAATCCTCGCTCCAGTCGAATTGGAACGCCTCGCCGGGCTGGAAGACGAGCGGCACGAACACGCCCCGCCCGGTGGTCCGCTGCGCGATCTCCCGCCCGGCCCGCCACTGGCGGATGAAGGCAGCGACCCGCGCATAAGAACCATCGTAGCCCAGGACCACCAGGTCAGCATGGAGCCGCCGCGCATTTCGACGCGCCTTGCGGCCCTTGCCCACCTCGACCCGCAGCCACTCCGCCAGCTTGTCGGCATACGGATCCAGGCGGCTCGGACGCTCCGGCACCTTGAATTTCACCTCGACGGCGTTGGACCGCAGATACTTGCGAATGGTGTTCC
Source organism: Rhodospirillales bacterium (assembly GCA_043746535.1). GTDB lineage: Bacteria > Pseudomonadota > Alphaproteobacteria > Acetobacterales > Acetobacteraceae > CAVRQM01. The sequence continues at coordinate 559 of JAYTQW010000263.1, read as the reverse complement.
GCGACAGGCCTGTCCGCCGCTCGATCTCGCGGATGGGCATGTGCTCCCGGTGATGCCACCGGCGAATGACGCTCAACAACTCCATGTCGATCACTCCGATAACCCCAACGATGCCGTCGGGGACGTGGGTCAGACACGGGTCATTTCTCAGCGAAAACTCAGGCCCTCTCCGGGTCAGATCTCAATGCAACTCAACACTTCGGTGAAATCGACCGTTTCGCCGGTGAGGCGGCGCAGACCGGTGGCGTGGCCATAGGGGAAGTCGGTGGCGACCGCGATCCAATTCCAACCCTCGGCCCGCAGCGTCTCGGCCTCGGTCTGGAGCTTCTCGGTCACCAGGCGATCGAGCAGCGCCGGATCCTGCAGCCAGCCGCCATCGTCATGCTGGAAGAGATCGCGCATGACCACGCCGCCGGCGGCTTCATAAATGTCCACGCCGACGAACCGCGCGCGGCGGTCGGAGGCCCGGACCGCGCCCTCGGTGAGCTGGCGGCGGATCAGATACGGCTCCTTGTTGTAGGCGCGCGATACGGCGTCCCAGACCTGTTCCTGACGAACG
>JAYTQW010000262.1:0-7789 GCA_043746535.1 Rhodospirillales bacterium | reverse complement strand
CTGGTGGCATGACCCGCTCCGGCCTGGTGTCCGTCGTGGTGACGATCCTGCTGCTGATGCTGGTGGTCGCCATCGTGCTGGTGCCGGTGGCGCTGTCGCTCTCCGATCCCTGGGGCGCCATCGGCACCTTCGTCGCCGGGCCGATCAGCGACCGCCGGCATTTCGGCAACATCGTGGAGACGGCGACGCCGCTGCTGTTCACCGGCCTCGCGGTCAGCCTGATGTTCCGCGCCGGCATGTTCAACCTCGGCGCGGAAGGCTCGTTCTTCCTGGGCGCGGTCGGCGCCACCGTGGCCATGCTGCTGCTGCCGGTGCCGGCCTGGGCGCCCGGTTGGGTCGCGGCCGGGTTCCCCATCGTGTTCGGCGCGCTGACCGGCTGCGTGGTCTGCCTGATCCCCGGCCTGCTGCGCGCGCGCTTCGGCGCCAGCGAGCTGGTGTCGTCGCTGATGCTGAACTACGCGGCGCTGTTCGTCGGGCTGTACGTGCTGAACTACCACCTGCGCGACCCCAATGCCGGCGGCATGGAGTCGTTCAAGTTCCCCGACGCCGCCCGGCTGCCGGGTATCCTCGGCCACACCCACGTCCATGCCGGGGTCATCGTCGGCCTCGTGCTCTGCGCGCTGGGCGGCGTCTACCTGTTCGCGACACGCTGGGGCTACGAGGCGCGGGTGGTCGGCGCCAACCCCGGTTTCGCCCGTCACCTGGGCCTGCCGATCACCCTGGTCGCCTCGGTCGTGCAACTGCTCGGCGGCCTCGCGGCGGCGGCTGGCGGCGCGGTGGAGGTGCAGGGGATGTATTTGCGCCTGCAATGGCAATCCCTGCCCGGTCAGGGCTGGAACGGCCTTGTTGTTGCCATCCTTGCGCGCAACAACCCCTGGCTGGTGCCGCCGGCGGCGTTTGCGCTGTCTTACCTCCAGATTGGCGGCGATATGCTGGCGCGCGATTTCGATGTGCCGAGTGAAGTGGTGGGGATCGTGCAGGCGCTGGTCATCCTGTTTGCAACAGCCACGGCCCTGACGCAGAACGCGCGCCTGCGCCGGTTGCTGCGTCCGCGCGCCCGCGCCGGCGTCGAAGCGACGGGCGCCGGATGAACGAGCTGCTGAACCACCTTGGCGGCGTCGCCTTCTTCGCCACCACCTTGCGCGTCACCACGCCGATCCTGCTGGCGGCACTCGGCGCGCTGATCTCCGACCGGGCCGGCGTCATCAACATCGGCGTCGAGGGCACCATGCTGTGCGGCGCCTTTGCCGGCGTGGCGGTCAGCGCCGCGACCGGCAGCGCCGCACTCGGCCTGCTGGCGGCGATCCTGGCCGGCATGGCGGTGGGCGCGCTGCTGGCGTTCGCGGTCCACGTGCTGCGCGCCGACCTGATCCTGAGCGGCGTCGCCATCAACCTCGCCGCCGCCAGCGGCACCGTGCTGCTGCTGTACGCGCTCACCGGCGACAAGGGCATGTCGGGCAGCCTGCCGAGCAAGGTGCTGCCCAACGTGCATCTGGCGTTTCTCGACCATGTGCCGGTGCTGGGCGCGCTGCTGGCCGACCAGCACGTCCTGACCTGGGCGGCGCTGCTGGCGGTGCCGGCGGTGGGCGTGCTGCTGATGCGCACGCCGTTCGGGCTGCGCCTGCGCGCGGTCGGCGAGAACCCGGAGGCGGCGGCCATCGCCGGCGTGCGCGTGGCCCGCGTGCAGCTCCAGGCGCTGCTGCTGTCCGGCGCCTTGGCCGCGACCGGCGGCGCGTTCCTGTCGATGGGCTACGTCACCTGGTTCGCCAACGGCATGTCGGCTGGGCGCGGCTACATTGCCATCGCCGCCGAGGTGATGGGGCGCGGCGGCGCGCTCGGCACCTGCATCGCCTCGCTGGTGCTGGGGGCGGCGGAGTCGCTGTCGATCAGCCTGCAAGGCCTCGGCCTGCCGAGCGAGCTGATGGAGACGGTGCCCTACGTGGTCCCGGTCGTCGCCCTAGTGCTGCACGCGATCCGGCCGATCCACGGCATGCGGCGGCTGCGGCGGGCCTGATGGGAAACCTGTGGCCGCGACGATGGCTCGGCGCGCTGCTGCTGGCCGTGGGCGCGCTGCCGCTGTTCGCCAGCCTGCCGACGCCGCTGGTGGACTGGCCGAACCATGTGGCGCGCGTGCATATCCTGAGCGAGATGCTGCACGGGCGCGGCGCGTTCTGGGGCCGGTTCTACGAGCTTGGCAGCTTCTTCGTGCCGAACGCGGCGCTCGACGTGGCGATCCTGGGCCTGCACGAGGCGGGGATCGGCTTGCAGATGGCGGCGCTGGTGTTCGTGCTGGCGTCCTACCTCGCCTTCGTCGGCGGCGTCTGCGCGCTGGCCCGCGTCTGGGGCAGCTTCGACCTTACCAAGATCGCCCTCGGCGCGCTGCTGTTCACCACCGGGCCGCTGTATTGGGGGCTGGTCAACTACGTGCTCGGCGTCGGGCTGGCGATGTGCCTGCTCGCCGCCTGGATCGCCGTGTCGCGCCGGCCGTGGCTGCGCGTGGGCGTGGCCCTGGCGGCGGCCTCCGTGCTGTTCTTCTGTCACCTGATCGCCGCCGCCGTGTTCGCCGGCCTGCTGTTCTGCCTTGAGGGGTTCGAGTTGCTGACCCGGCGTCAGGTCCGCACCACCGGCCTGTCGACGCTGGCGGCGTTCGCGTTGCTGCTGGCGCTGCGGCACATCTCGCCGGCGGGCAAGGAGGCGATCAGCGGCTTCGTCTATGCCGGCGGGCCGTCATGGCGGGGCATCGCGTTCTACAAGCTGCAACTGCTGTGGCGCACGCTGTTCGGCGGCGGCTGGACGGCGGACACGCTGGCCGCGCTGGCGTTGCTGACCGCGCTCGGCCTGGCGCTGTTCGCCGCGCGCGCGCGGATGGGCCGGACCGGGCTGCTCTGCGTCGCCGCATTGGCGGCGCTGGCCCTGGTGACGCCGGAGCGGATCGGCACCGGCTCGATGCTGGACTACCGGCTGACGCCGTTGCCGCTGTTGCTGGCGGTCTGCGCGGTTCGCCTCGATTGGCGCGGTCCGCGCGCGGCACGGCTCGCCACGGCGGCCATGGGCGGCGTGCTGGCGCTGCATTCCCTGGCGCTGGGCGCCGCGTGGTATGTCGCCGGCGTCGATTTCCGGGCCTACGCGGCGCTGACCCGCGACATGCCGGCGGGCAGCGTCGTCATCATGGCCAGCGGCCGGCAACTCGATCGGGTCGGCTGGTACGACCACTGGTCGCCGCCGATCGGCTCGATCGAGACCAGCGCCGTGCGTCAGGGCGTGTTCGTGCCGATGATCTTCGCCAACCCGGCGCAGCAGCCGCTGGCGATCCGCCCGGCCTTCGTGGACCTGATCCAGCCGCTCGACCTGTCCTCGCCGGGCACGGTCGCCGCCTCGCGCGCCCGGCTGCAGGCGTTGTGCCCGGCCTCCGACCCGGCGCGGCGGTTCACCCGCGTCTATGTCACCACGCTCTACCCGCAGGACTGGCTGCGCGGCGTCGTGGCGCCGGAGGCCATGCTGTCCGACCACGCGCATTTCCTGCTGCTGGACGGCTGCGCGCTGGCCAGGCCGCCGGCCGAGAAGCCGCTCATCGCGGACCCCGCGCAAAGGTTTCCAGCAACAAGCGGATGAAGCCGGGCGCGTCGGCGTCGAACGCGACATCGCAGTTCGGCGCCTGGCCGCCGCGATGGTAGGTGTCGATCACCGTCCGCCCGACCGTCAGCGGCCCGCCCGTCTCCACCGCCACATGCAGGTGCCGCGTGGTGATCAGGCCGGGGTCGATCAGGAAGCCGACCGTGAGCGCGTCGTGGACCGGGGTGGTGCCCGGCACCGGCATCTTCTGGATGTCGTCGTGCACCACGATGCGGTGGCCGATGAACGCCGCCGCCGCGCGTCCGGCGTTGGTGCCGAGGGCTGTCATCGCCTGGCAGTCGTCATGCGAGACCAGCGCCCGGTGGGTGGCGTCAAGCGGCACCAGGGTGATCTTGCGGAAGCCGGCGGCGAACACCATCGCCGCCGCCTCCGGGTCGGCCCAGACGTTGAACTCGGCCGAGGGCGTCACGTTGCCGATCTCGTGGCCGCCGCCCATGATGACGATCTCCGGCACCAGTTCCGCGAAACGCGGCTCCAGCGCCAATGCGGCGGCGATGTTGGACAATGGCCCGACCGGGACCAGGGTGATCTCGTCGGTGGCGGCGCGGTAGGTCTCGATCAGGAACTCGACCGCGCCGGTGGCGTGCCTGGCGCGGGTGCTGGCCGGCACCGGCAGCGTCAGCGCGTGGATGCGGCTGCCGAGGTCGCCGGGCGTGCGCGCCTTCGGGAAATCGCGGCGCACCAGCGGGCGCGACAACCCCTCATAGACCGGAATGTCGCGGCGGCCGATGTGGTCCAGCACGCCCAGCGTGTTGGCGGTGCAGGATTGCACCGGGACGTTGCCGTTGACCGTGGTGCAGCCGACCAGCTCCAGCGCCGGGTGCAGGGCCGCCAGCATCACCGCCACCGCGTCGTCGGTGCCGGTATCCACGTCCAGTATCAGTTTGCGCGCCATCCGCCGTCTCCTTCGTGGGCCATTGCGCGCAGCCTATGGGCAAGCGGGCGCGCAGGCCATACGCTCGGCCTACAAACGGAGGGACAATCCATGAACCAGCCAGTTTGCGTGGCTCCCGTCGGCGACCGCTGCGGCGAGGGCGCGGTCTGGATCGCCGAGGAGCGGGCGGTGTATTGGACCGACATCACCCGCTTCCTGGTCCAGCGCTACGACGCCGACACCGGCGGCGTCCGCTTCTGGCAGTTCGACGAGCCGGTGGTGGCGGTGATGGCGACCAACCGGCTCGGCACGCTGCTGCTGGCGCTGGGGTCGCGCACGCTGCTGTGGCGGCCCGAGTCCGACACCCGCACCGACCACGGCTTCGCGCTGCCCGGCTGGCCGCAGGTGCGGCTGAACGAGTGCCGGCCCGACCCGCGCGGCGAGGCCTGGCTCGGCTCGATGGGCAACAACGTGATGCCGAACGGCGACGACGGCGAGGTGGCGCCCCGTCTGGGCCGGCTGTACCGGCTCGCCCGCGACGGCCAGCCGACCGAGCTTCTGCGCGACATCGGCATCGCCAACACGCTGTGCTGGAGTCCTGACCGGAAGCGTTTCCACACCGCCGACACGCTGGAGAACGCCATTGACGTGTGGGACTACGACATGGCGGACGGCGGCATCTCCAACCGCCGCCCGTTCTTCGCCGGCCACCCGCGCGGCGCGCCCGACGGCTCCAGCATGGACAGCGCCGGGCGCCTGTGGAACTGCCGCTTCGGCGGCGGCTGCATCCTGGTGGTCGATCCGGCGGGCACGCTGGAGCGCACGGTCGAACTCCCGGTCCCCAACGTCACCACCTGCACCTTCGGCGGCCCCGACCTGTGCACCCTCTACATCACCACCGCCGGCCGCCCCAGCACCCCCGGCGACCGCCTTGCGGGCGGGCTGTTCGCGCTGGAGGTGGAGGTGCCGGGGCAGCACGAGAACCGGGTGAAGCTGGGGTGAGGGGGGTGCTTCGAGGCGTGGCGTGTTTCGGTGGTGGCTCGAGTCGAATTTCGGCTTACGACCTAAATGAGGACGCTGCCTTATTATGCGCACCACCTGAAAAGCGGCCAAAGAGGGCTCTAAAAATCGAGAGGAAGAAACATTCAAGTTCTCTGAGCAGGTTCCTCCAATCCAAAGTACACTTTACCGGGCTTAACTATCATTCGCTCAAAAGTTGTTACAAATTTTTGGTAAAAGTCGGACTTCGTCCCCGAGCTACGCAGTTTCTCGACAAAAAAGTCCAGGAACTTTTCCATTTCCATCAGTAACCGCCAGGGATCGATCAGCAGTATCCTATCTCCTTCAATCAATATTTTATTGTTATCCAAAAACCTCATCTGATATTGATAATCTGTGACAGAATACTCTCCAATCCCGAGTGCATCAATAAAAATCTGGCCACCCTTCATCGTCATGTTGTGCATCAGTCCGCATCGAGCGAAGGTATAGACAAGATTTGCTTCTTCTTCGATAGCGCCTGCTCCCAAAATAATTTTCTCAGTCTCTCCGATTGAGTTCTGAGCGGCGAGCCATTCCGAGAACTCTTTGAGGCCCTTCGCGAAGGTCTTCCGCGATCCCTGCGTTTGGTCTGACCCCGTGATGATAGACCCAAGTGGCTCAAAGAAGGCCAACTCTAACATTAGAAGAGTTATTCCTCGATCCGTCATCCTTCGGTCACGCGCAAGATGACGACATGGCTCGAACATCCAATGTGTCACAATCGTGAACCAAGCGTCGACATAGCTTGTTTCGCCCCCAAGTATGTCCTGGAAGGTGAGATTACCGCTGCTCGAGATCCAAATAGGAGGTGTCATCACCTGAACCGCTTACCAAAATTATTGCGTGTTTTTATATATTACGACTGTTGGTGCAACGGCTATCTCTCTTTGTAACCGCTCAGAACCAGGCCACCGCTCCCCACCCAAAGCCAAAATTAAACTGAGACACTACCCATCTTCCGCCAAGTTTGAGTAACCCGTCGCGATGGGTTAAGTGATCGCATGGTTACCTTGATGCGTGCCGATGGCCTGCGCGTCGTCACTTACCTCAACGACCACAAGCCAGCGCATGTCCATGTGTTCGGGAATGGCGAGGCCGAAATCAATCTGCTCGGACCCGGCGATGGCCCCGAGCTGATGCAGGCCGACACCATGACACGCGGCGAGGTGCGCCGCGCCATGCGCCTCGCGATCAAGCACCACGCGACGTTGCCGCGACGTTGGGAGGACATTCATGGCCGAACTCACTGACACCGAAATCGACGCGGCACTCGAACGTGGCCGGACCGCGCGCCTGCACGAACCGCGCGCCGAGGCCGCACGCTACGACCAGGAGTCGGATCGGGTGGTCGTCGACCTGACCAACGGTTGCATCTTCGCCTTCCCGCCACGGCTGGCGCAGGGGCTGGAGGCCACAACGGCGGAGCAACTCGCCGCAGTCGAACTCTTGGGCGGAGGCTCCGGCCTGCATTGGGAAACGCTCGATGTCGACTTGTCGATCGCGGGCCTGATGGCCGGCCTGACCGGAACCCGCGCCCACATGGCCCGGCACGCAGGCCACGCGACCTCGGCAGCCAAGGCCACAGCGGCGCGGGTAAACGGAGCCAAAGGCGGCCGTCCACGTCGGTCGATACAGGCGTGACTGCTTCTTACGCCAACCCGCCACGACGGCGACACCCAGCGAAGGCAGCGCTTCTTTTTGCAAAAAGAAGCAAGAACTCTCGCTCCGTCAGGCGCGTGGCGAGGCAAGTATTCCTATTGCCGCTTGACACAGGCTGCGCGTTGTGTTCTTGTTCCGTTCGTGTCTCCCCCGCTCCCCGCACCCGGCCCAAGCCTCTCGCAGCGCCTGACGCTGGTGGTCCACGCCCTGCGCGCGGCCATCGCCGCCCACGCGGCCCGCGACCGCACCACGGTGGCCGTGGCGTGGCTGGTGTGGCCCTACCTGAACCGCCTGGCGGCCCGCTTCGCCGCCCTGGCGGCACGGGTGCAGGCCGGCAAGGGGGTGGTGGTGGCACGGACGACGAGCAGGCCATCTGTCGCTGCGGAAGTGCTGCGCCTCCAAGTGCCGCGCCCCCGGCCCCCTGGCCTGCCGCACGGCTTCGCCTGGCTGATCCGGCTGGCCCCCAACACAGTGATGCTGCGTGGGCAGGTGTGCCACCTGCTGGGGGACCCCGAGCTTGCGGCCTTGCTGGCGGCCGCACCGGGGGCGGGGCGCATCCTGCGCCCGCTGTGCCGCATGCTG
>JAYTQW010000261.1:0-4590 GCA_043746535.1 Rhodospirillales bacterium | reverse complement strand
GGTGGCGACGAAGGTGGAGCGGAAGCGGCGGCGGGCCTAGCCGCCGCCATGATCCTTCGCGCCGGCACGCCCGGTCACGGCGCCGCCTGCGTCGTGCGGGCGTTGGCCGGCAGGCTGAACAGCGTCGTCGGGCTGGCCCCGCCGCCCAGCAGCGTCGCCGGCATCTGGCCGTTCCAGCGGTGCGCCTGCTCGTAGGCGACCACGCCGGGGTTGGCCGCGACCGCGGCACCCACCTGCTGGATCACCCGCGCATCGGCGTCGCCCACCAGCAGTGCCGCCTGGCTGTCGCCCTGGGCGCGCAGGATCGCCGCCTCGCGCTGGCCGTGCGCCTGGGCGATGGTGGCCTGCGACTCGCCGTTGGCCTGGGCGATGCGCGCCGATGCCTGGGCCTCCGCCTGGACCTTGGCCTGCTCGCCCTCGTAGCGCACCTTGACCACCGTGTTCTCGGCCCGGATGGCGTCGTTCTTGGCCTGCACCGCCGCCTCGACCGAGGCCTGAAAACTTGGGCTGTAGGTGATGCTGCTCAGTTGCAGGTCGGTGATCTCCAGCCCGAAGATGCCGCCCAGCGCCTCGGTGACGCCCTTGCGGATGGCGGTGGCGATCTGCTCGCGGTTGGCGGAGATGTTGACCGTGCTCTGCGTCGAGAACGCGCGCAGCACGCGGTCGGCCAGCACCGGGCGGATGTTCTCGCTGATGTCGACGTTGCCGGTGCGGCCCACTGCGTACAGCAGCCTCAGCACCGCCGCGCGCGGGATGCGGTAGGACAGGCCGATGCCGACGGTGACCGGCTGGTTGTCGATCGTGTACACGGTCAGGTCGTTGAGCTGGAACACCTGCAAGCTGGTCTGGATGGTATCGACCGTGTCGACCCATGGCAGCTTCATGTGCAGGCCGGGTCCGACCGGCTCGGTGGTCAGCACGGTGCCGAGGCGGCGCACGCCCGCCATCTCGGTCGGCTGCACGGTGTAGAAACTGCCCAGCAGCGTGCCTGCCACGGCAACGGCGGCGACCGCGCCAGCCGCGATCTTCACGGGAAAGCCGGCGGACGGCGGCCGCTGCGGTCGCAATGTGCGCGCCACCGGCCCCCACGGCCCCTGATCCGGGCCGTGTTGCTCGAAATTCGACATCTTCAAGTCATCCCATGAATGGCCATTGCGAAACAATGGCCGATACACAAGTGGCACGTCCACCGATGAAGTCAATCTGTCCTACGGGCAAACAACATTGGCGTTTATACTTCTTTTACACTTTTGGGCACTAAAGGATATTGCGCGTTTATAGCGCCGAAAACCCAAGTGCCGCCCATGCGACCGCCAGCCGGTCGGCCACGCCGTGCTGACGATCAAGGCGCATGGCGCGCAGGTCGCGGCGGCCCAACACCACCGGAAGCGCCGCCGCCCGCAGCGCGCGCGGCACCCGTGTGCGGACGACGTCACGGCCCCAGCCGGCCAGCGTGTCCAGCACCGGACGCAGCGCGGGATCGTCCGGCCGTGCCACCACGTGCTCGGGCGCCAGGCCATGGCTGGCCAGCAGATCGGCCGGCAGGCGGCACAGGCCACGCCGGGCCAGGACAGGAATGTTGCGCAACTGACCTGCCACCCCGTACACGCAGCCAAGGTCGCGCAGCCCATCCAGCGCCGCCCCGTCCCCGCCCAGCGCCCGCCCGGCCGCCACCGCCCAGCCGCCGGCGGTGCCGCGCACGTAGTCCCGCCATGCCGCGACGGTCTCGATCTCCGGCGCCACCTCGATCTCGCGCGCGTCGATCATCGCCATCAGGTCGCGGGCATCCAGCCGCCCGTCATCCAGCGCCTCGCCCAACGGCCCGGCGACCTCGTGCCGGCGACGGGCACCCTCCACCACCTCGCGCCACCATTGCAGCCGGATGCGCGCCAGCATCGGCTCGCGCGTCACCTCGCGGGCGCGGGCCAGCTCGTGGTTGAAGGCGATCAGCAGCCACATCGTCTCGCGCCGGTCGGGCGGGGCGAACAGGGCACAGAAGAAGCGGTCGGGATCGTGGCGGCGGGCCGACTGCGCCAGCGCCGACAGGGTCTCGCTCATGGCGCGCACCGTCCCGTGATGTCCCGGCTGTCAGGTTGACGCGCCTCGCCCCGGCTCATAGTCGTGACGGGCCTACCGAAAACAACCCGGAGCGTAAGTCCATGGCCTTTGAACTCCCCCCCCTCCCGTATTCCTCGAACGCGCTGGCCGAGCGCGGCATGTGCCAGGAGACGCTGGAACTGCATCACGGCAAGCACCACCAGGCCTATGTCACCGCGCTGAACGGCTTTGTCGAGAAAAGCCCGGACCTGCAAGGCAAGTCGCTGGACGAGATCATCGCCTTCTCGCACGGCAAGGCCGACATCGCGCCGGTGTTCAACAACGCCGGCCAGCATTGGAACCACATCCTGTTCTGGCAGGCGATGAGCCCGGCCGGCGGCGCCATGCCGGGCAAGCTGGAGACCAAGATCACCGAGGATTTCGGCTCGGTGCAGGCGTTCAAGGACGCCTTCAAGACCGCTGCGACCACGCAGTTCGGCAGCGGCTGGGCGTGGCTGGTGCTGGGCAGCGACGGCAAGCTGAAGGTCACCAAGACGCCCAACGGCAGCAACCCGCTGGCCACCAGCGAGGGCAAGGCGCTGATCGGGATCGACGTGTGGGAGCACAGCTACTACCTCGATTTCCGCAACCGCCGCCCCGACTACGTGACCAACTGGCTCGACAAGCTGGCCAACTACGAGTTCGCCGCCAGCCAAATGTAGTCGCCGGCGCTTGCGGCGGCACACTACGCACACGTAGTGTGCCGCTGTCATGTGGAGGCTGCGGCGATGGGCGTGCCGATTTCGATCCGGCTGGATGATTGGGTGCGCACCGAACTTGAGGCGCAGGCGCAGGCGCGCGGCGTCGGACTCTCGACCTATCTGCGGGACGTGACGACGGAAGCAGCGCGAGAGGCGCGTCGCGCACGCATTCGAGCGGATCTTGAACGGGTCGCAAAATACGTAGCGACCTCGCCCGAGGCGCAGGAGTTTTTCGCCGACTGGGGCACCCCAACCGCCCATGTCAGTTGATTCGCCATCGAGGTTCCAGTCGGGGCAGATCGTGCTGGCAGACTGGCGCGGTGACGCGGTTCCACCTGAGCCAACCAAGATCAGACCGGCTGTGGTCGTGGAAGACGATGAACTTTTCCTGACCAGCCACGGCGCTGTCATCCTGGTCCCATTGACCGGCGATCCGTCGCTGGCCGTTCAGGAGCTGACGGTTTGCCTTGAACCCACAGCCGATAACGGCTGCACCAAGCAGTGCTGGGTGTTGTCTTACGCCGTCAGCAGCACCGCGAAGTCCAGGGTACGGCTGACGGCCTCAAGCATCACACCCGCGCAACTCTCCATGATACGCCGCCAGATCGGCATGGCGATCGGGATCGAGACTTAGGCCGCCTACTTCGCCAGCTTCTTGGTGTCGTTCGCCGCCACCGGCTTGATGATGGTGTTGATGGTCTCGCGCACCACGAACACGCGCACGCCCTGGGCGATTTCGACCTCGACCTCGTTGGTGCCCTCGCGCACCATCTGCACGATGCCGAGGATGCCGCCGCCGGTCACCACGCGGTCGCCGCGCTTCACCGCCGCCAACTGCGCCTTCAGCTCGCGGGCCTTCTGCTGCTGCGGGCGGATCAGCAGGAAATAGAACACGCCGAAGATCAGCACGATCGGCAGGAACTGGCCGGCGGCGCCGAGGCTGCCCAGCATGCCCCCGGCGTCTTGGGCGTAGGCGGTCGAGATCAGCATGATGCGGCTTCCAGATTGCGGTGATTGCGCGCGGACCATAGGTTCCGCCCCTGACACGTCAAGACGGACCCCGACGCCGATGGATCCAGCCACCCTGCTGCCGCTGCTCGAGCGTATCGCCACCGCGCTGGAGCGGCTGGCGCCGCCTGCCCCGCACGCACCCGACCTCACCGCCGCTGACGCCTTCGCCTGGCATCCGGCGCCGGCCCGGCTCGATCCGGTGGCGGCGGTGGCGCGGGTCGATATCGGGCTGCTGCAAGGGATCGCGCGCCAGAAGGCGATCCTGCTGGCCAACACGCGCCAGTTCGCAGCCGGCCGCCCGGCCAACAACGCCATGTTGTGGGGGGCGCGCGGCATGGGCAAATCCAGTCTGGTGAAGGCGGTCCACGCCGAGGTCAACACGCGCCACCCGCACTGCCTGGCGCTGATCGAGATCGCGCGCGAGGACATCGTGACCCTGCCCGATCTGCTGCGGCTGTTGCGCGCGGGCAGGCCGGCGCGGCAATGCCTGGTGTTCTGCGACGACCTCAGCTTCGAGCGCGAGGACGCCGACTACAAGGCGCTGAAATCGGTGCTGGACGGCGGCATCGAGGGCCGGCCCGCCAACGTGCTGTTCTACGCCACCAGCAACCGCCGCCACCTGATGCCGCGCGACATGATCGAGAACGAGCGCGCGACCGCGATCAGCCCGAGCGAGGCGACCGAGGAAAAGGTGTCGCTGTCCGACCGCTTCGGGCTGTGGATCGGCTTCCACAACTGCGATCAGGCGATGTTCTTCGCCATGGTCGAGGGCTATGCCGCC
>JAYTQW010000260.1:0-3687 GCA_043746535.1 Rhodospirillales bacterium | reverse complement strand
CCACGGCGTGATCATGCCGACCACGCCGATCGCCTCCTTGGCGATCAGCGTCGATCCCTGCATCCACTCGAAGCTGTAGCCCTCCAGGTCCGCGATCATCCGCTCCAGATGCAGCGGCCCCATCGCCGCCTGGCTGCTGTCGGCGAACGCCGCGGGCGCCCCCATCTCACGCGACAGCGCGTGGGCGATGTCGCGGTGGCGCCGGGCATATTCGGACACAATGGCGCGCAGCAGGTCGATGCGCTGGCGCTTGGTGGTCTGCGAGAACGCCGGGAAGGCGGCGCGGGCGGCGGCCACCGCGCGGTCCACGTCGGCCGCGTTGCCGACGGCGATCTGGGTAAATGCCTCCTCGGTGGCCGGGTCGATCACGTCGAGCAGCGACAGCGCCGCCGGCTGCACCCACTCACCGCCGATATAGAACTGCCGCTCGTGCGCCATGACGCTCATCCCCGTTACGGGACCACTGTGGTGGCATGGACGGCGCCGAGCGAATGCCTATTTCAGATGGCCTCAGCCGACCAGCAGCACATCCAGCGTGCGCGGGCCATGCACGCCCTCGACCCGGTCCAGCTCGATGTCGGACGTGGCGGACGGGCCGGAGATGAAGGTGATCGGGCGGCGCGCACCGCGCACCATCGGCGCCAATTCGGCAATCGCCTGCGGCACCGATCCCACGATCTGCGCGGCCAGCACCACGCACAGGTAGTAGTCGGGCAGCAGCGTCATCGCTCGCCTCCCCTGGCGTGGGCCAGCATCGAGCACGATGCTGCCGGTCTCGGCGATGGCCAGCGCGCATCCGCCCATGACGCCGGCGATGCGGTCGAGCGCGCGCGGGTTCTGGTCGCCGTCCCGGGAGGTCACGATACCGGGCGGGAGCCAGGCGGCGGGCAGGTCGGCGGGCACCACCAGGGTCGCGATCCCACGCAGCGCCAGGCGTGCCGAGGCCGCTGCGGCGATGCCGCCCTCGTCCTCGACACGCTCGACCGCCACGCGGTAGTCGGCGATGCGGCTTGCGAACAGCGCCACCGTGTCGGCGTGCGAAAGGCCAAGCCCGGTACGATACGCGGATGCGGCCGATGGCACCGCCATGCTGGCATTGGCGGCACGGATGCGGCCGAGGATGGCGTCGCGGCTGCTCATGCGCGCGTCTTCCACCACGCGCGAAAACTCTGCGCCGGCAATGCCGGGAAATCGCGCGTCGCGGTCCAGCCCGACAGCGGCCCCGGCAGGCGCGGCAGGATGTCGCCACGTTGCAGCGGCCTCTGCGCCAGCCGTCCCGCCGACACCGCTGCCGCCATCAGCCGTGGCCGCTCGAACATCGCCAGCGCCGCCTGCATGGCCAGGTTCTCCGCCCCCAGCCGCCCCAGCGCCGTCGCCTGCCGCGCCCGCACCACCTCGCCGCGCAGATGCACCAGCACGGCGGGGATGTTGATGCGCACCGGGCACGCCTCATAGCAGGCGCCGCACAGGGAGCTTGCGAACGGCAGCGAGTCCGCCTCACCAGGGCCGCGCAGTTGCGGGGTCAGGATGGCGCCGATCGGCCCCTGGTACATCGACTTGTAGGCGTGCCCGCCGGTACGCTCATACACCGGGCAGACGTTGAGGCAGCGGGAGCAGCGGATGCAGTGCAGCGTGTCGCGCGCCGCCGCGTCGGCCAGGATGCGGCTGCGGCCATTGTCCAGCAGCACCAGATGGAACTCACGCGGCCCGTCGCCCGGCCGTACCCCGGTCCAGACCGAGGTGTACGGGTTCATCCGCTCCCCGGTCGAGGCGCGCGGCAGCAGTTGCAGGAACACGCCCAGGTCCGCCCATAGCGGCAGCACCTTCTCGATGCCCATGATCGAGATCAGCACGTCGGGCAAGGTCAGGCACATGCGGCCGTTGCCCTCGCTCTCGACCACGCCAACGCTGCCGGTCTCGGCAATGGCGAAGTTGGCGCCGGAGATGGCGACGCCGGTGTCGAGGAACTTCTCGCGCAGGTAGCGGCGCGCGGCGGCGGTCAGCGCGCGCGGCTCGTCGCTGAGTTCGGTAAGCCCCATCTCGCGCAGGAACAGTTCGCGGATCTCGGCGCGGTTGCGATGGATTGCCGGCACCAGGATGTGCGACGGCTTGTCGTGGGCAAGCTGCACGATCATGTCGGCGAGGTCAGTCTCGAACGGGCGGATGCCGGCAGCCTCGAAGGCGTGGTTGAGGCCGATCTCGTCGGTGGTCATCGACTTGACCTTGATGACGCTGCGCGCGCCGTGGCCCTGGGCGATGCCGACGACGATGCGGTTCGCCTCCGCCGCGTCCTCGGCCCAGTGCACCTGGCCGCCGGCGCGGGTGACCATCGCCTCCAGTTGCAGCAGGTGCCGGTCGAGGCTGTGCATGGCGCCACGCTTGATCGCCTCGCCGGCCAGCCGCAGCGTCTCCCAATCCGGCAGTTCGGCGATGACGCGCGCGGTCTTGGCGCGGATGGTGGTGGTGGCGCGGCGGATGTTGCGGCGCAGTTGGGCGTTGCGCAGCGCGTCATGCGCCGCCGCCGGGAACGCCGGCGCATCGGCCTCGAAGCCGCCCTGCCCCACGGTCATGCGCGCGTCTCCTCGGCCGCCAGGATTTCCGCCAGATGCACCGTCCGCACCCCGGCCATCGCGCGCGACAGGCCGCCGCCGATGTGCATGAGGCAGGAATTGTCGCCGGCGGTGCAGAGCTCCGCGCCGGTGTCGAGGATGGCGCGCATCTTGTCGGTCAGCATCGCCGCCGAGGTGTCCGCGTTCTTGATCGCGAAGGTGCCGCCGAAACCGCAGCACTCCTCGGCTCGCGGCAGTTCCACGTAGTCCAGGCCACGCACATGCCGCAACAGCCGCTCCGGCCCGTCGCCCAGAAGCAGCGTGCGCAGGCCGTTGCAGGAGGAATGGTAGGTGACCCGGTGCGGGTAGTAGGCGCCGACATCCTCCAGCCCGAGCCGGCCGGTCAGGAACTCCGACAGCTCGAACATGCGCGGACGCAGCGCCGCGACCTGCTCGGCCAGCACCGCATCGCCGGCGAATGCCGCCAGCCGGGGGAAGTTCTCGCGCACCATGGCAGTGCAGGAGGTGCTTGGCGCCACGATCACCTCGGCGTCGGCGAACACGCGCACGAAGCGGCGCACCAGCGCCACCGCCTCCTGCCGGTAGCCGGAGTTGTGGTGCATCTGGCCGCAGCAGCTTTGCCCGGCCAGGAACTCGACCGTGTGACCCAGCCGCTCCAGCAGCCGCACGGTGGCGCGGCCGGTCTGCGGGAACAGCGCGTCGTTGAAGCAGGTGATGAACAGCGAGACGCGCATCGTCACGGTCTAGCGCGCGGCGCGGGCGGCATCAATCACCGTCGCTCATTGGCATGGGCATTCGCAAGGGCAGCAGCGCCCGTCGCCGTGCTTGACCGGCGCAGGAGTTTGCAATGGTATGATCGGTGTTGAGGGAAGGAGCCGATCCGTCGTGATGGGGCGCGAACGCCACCGCTTGGTCCGCAGCCGGGTGGAGGAACGCTCGGTGGTGACGATCGGCGAACTGGTCGAACTGCTCGGCGCTTCCGAGGCGACGGTGCGGCGCGATATCGTGACGCTGGCAGGGGCGGGCGAGATCCAGCGCGTGCGCGGCGGGGCGGAGGCGCCGCACCCGCGCCGCTACTCGCATCTGGCCGGGGTGACGGTGCTGGTGGCGCCGGCGG
>JAYTQW010000259.1:0-1830 GCA_043746535.1 Rhodospirillales bacterium | reverse complement strand
GACATCGCGGCGTTGGCCGAGCATTTCGCCCGCCGCTACGCCGAGGTGAACGGCCTGCCGCAGCGCCGGCTGACCACGGCCGCCATGCGGCACCTGCTGGCGCATGGCTGGCGCGGCAACGTGCGCGAGTTGGAGAACACGCTGCACCGCGCCGTGCTGCTGGCCGAGGGCGACAGCATCGACGTGGCGGCGATCGAGTTGGACGGCACCGCCCGCCCCGACGTCTCCCACACCAACTTCTCCCATGTCGATGCCTGCCACGTCGACGCCCCCCACGTTGACGCCAGGGCGCCACCAGGCGCCGCTGGCATCGCCGGGCTGGTCGGCCGGCGCATGGAGGACGTGGAGCGCGACCTGATCCTGCGCACGCTGGACCACACGCTCGGCAACCGCACCCACGCCGCCACCATCCTCGGCATCTCCATCCGCGCCATGCGCAACAAGCTGCGCGACTACGCGGCGCAGGGCGCGGAGGTGGCGCCGGCGCTGCTCGGCGGCCCCTCGGCCAACCCGGCGACGCAGCGGGCACTGGCGGCCTACGCGCATGGGTGAGGCGATGCAACGGACCCTGGCGCTGCTGCCGCCATCGTTGCAGGCGACGCTGCGCCGGATGGTGCCGGGCAGCGATGTCGGCCTCGCCTTCGGCGTCATCGTGCTGCTGTCGGTGCTGATCCTGCCGCTGCCGCCGGTGATCCTCGACATGGGGCTGGCGCTGTCGGTCACCGCCGCCGTGCTGGTGCTGATGGTGGCGATGTTCCTGCGCCGGCCGCTCGACTTCACCAGCTTCCCGACCCTGCTGCTGCTGACCACGTTGTTGCGGCTGTCGCTGAACGTCGCCACCACCCGCCTGATCCTCTCGCACGGCAACGAGGGACCGGCCGCCGCCGGCCACGTGGTCGCGGCGTTCGGCGGCTTCCTGATGGGCGGCGACGTGGTGATCGGCCTGATCCTGTTCGCCATCCTGCTGGTGGTGAACTTCATGGTCATTACCAAGGGCTCCGGGCGCATCGCCGAGGTGGCGGCGCGGTTCAGCCTCGACGCCATGCCCGGCAAGCAGATGGCGATCGACGCCGAACTGTCCAACGGCAGCCTGGACGAGAAGACCGCGCGGCTGCGCAGGCGGGAGCTGGAGCAGGAGAGCGGCTTCTACGGCGCCATGGACGGCGCCGCCAAGTTCGTGCGGGGCGACGCCATCGCCAGCCTCATCATCACCAGCATCAACATCGTCGGCGGCCTCGCCATCGGCCTCATGCGGCACGGCATGGCGTTCGGCGACGCCGCCGCCACCTACACCACGCTCACCGTAGGCGACGGGCTGGTCAGCCAGATCCCCGCACTTCTGGTCTCCACCGCCGCCGGCATCGTGGTGACCAAGGGCGGCACCGAGGGGTCGGCCGACGCGGCGCTGATGGCGCAACTGGGCGGCAACCCGAAGCCGCTGGCGATGGCGGCTGGCGCGGCCGTGGTGCTGGCGCTGATGCCCGGCCTGCCGATGCTGCCGTTCCTGGGCCTGGCCGGATTGGCCGGCGGCGGCGCCTGGCTGCGCATGAAGCATCCCGTCGTGCCGGCGGGGGACGCGCCGGCGGCACCGGTCGCGGCCGGCGAGCCGCCGATCAGCGACAGCCTGCGCATCGACATGCTGCGGCTGGAACTCGGCTACGGCCTGCTGGTGCTGGCCGGCGGCGACACGCCGCGCCTCACCGAGCAGATCAAGGGCCTGCGCCGCAGCATCGCCAGCGAGATGGGCTTCGTGCTGCCGCCGGTGCGCATCCAGGACAACATGCAACTGGGCGGCGACGCCTACTGCGTGCGGGTCAAGGAGATCGAGGC
>JAYTQW010000258.1:0-24493 GCA_043746535.1 Rhodospirillales bacterium | reverse complement strand
CTCGACTACTTCGCCAGCGACGGTAGCCTGTTGCATATGCACCAGGGCGCCAGCGAGCACGGCAAACCCTACCTGGCGCATAGCACAACGGATTTCGGCGACCCGGCCTCGGGCGCCAAGGGCTGGCAGGTCGACGTGCCGTTCGGCACCGACATGATCGTCGCCATCGCCTCCGACCAGAAACTGTTCGACATCCCTCGCCCGGACAGCGAGACGCCGGAAGCCTATCTCAGTGATCTACGGACGGCGCTCACCGCCGCCGCCGGACGTGGCGGCCGGGTGATCGGGCGGGCCATGGTGGTGACCACCGTCGAGCGCTGAGACGGGCTACGGCTGCCCAGACGGCCGGACCGCCAGCACAGGACCGGCTGAGTCCACCGGTGGCACGCTGGTGTCGTCGCGCAGCCAGCCCGGCGGCATGCCGAGCAGAAACGCCGCCTGCAACCTGCCCAATGTCGCCGGCGCCATGCCCAGCGCCTGCGCGCTGAACGCACGCTGGTCGGGCGTGTGCATGAGGTAGGCCTGGGTCTCGTTGATGGTGAGGTCGTCCAGCGCAGGATCGTAATCCTGCTCGACCAGGAACTTCGCAAACGCCGCCCGCGCCGGCGCATCCATCACGTCGCGCCAGAAGTGCTCCGCGTAGGCGGCGTAGGCGGGGGTGGTAAAATACTCGCCGTGCGACAACTCGTGGCGCAGGATCGTCCTGCGGAAGGACAGGTCCACCAGCGCATCGGCGCCGAGCCGGGGCAGCGTGATGATGGCGTCGGTCGATCCCGCCGCCAGCAGGCCCTGTTCGGTGAGCAGGCCGCGCAGCCGCTCCTCCTGCGCATCCAGCGCCACATGATCGTGGTCGGCGGCGCTGAAGAATTGCCGGAGCGTCGCGGCGCTGTAGTCGTGCCCGTAGTAATAGGTCTCGATGGTGTCGCCATGGGCGGCGATGGCGCGGGCCAGTTCGGGATCGGTCAGCACGCGGTCATGCGGCAGGCCCTGCTTCTCCGCGAACGCCGCCACCCGGTTCAGCATCAGCCCCTGCTCGCGCAGGCCGGGGAAGTCCCACACCAGGATATGCGGGTTCGGGGCGAACCGAAACAAGGTGAGTTGCTGCGGCTGGTCGGCGAGGATGGCCGCCTCGGTCGCCACCGGCAACGCCCTCGCCGGGGCGGATGCCACTTCCGGCTGCGCTGGAACCGGCTGCGCCAGAGGTGGCGGAGCCAGAGATAGGGGCGCCGGGCCGCGCGCCACCCAGACGCCGACCCCCGCCGCCAGCAACACGACGAGCGCGGCACCCCCCGCCAGCAGCGCGCGGCGGCGTAGCGGCGGGCGCGGCGCGACCACGAATGAGGACATGGGCTTCGGGTGGAATGCGGCCCGCTTCAGGCGGATCGTGTCGTCATCCGGGCCCGATATGGCCATTCACTCGCTCAGGCGCCGGTGTTGATGACCTGGACCCGACGGTTGCGCGGCTCCGGTGTCTGGTCAGGCGTCGCTACCTTCAGCGCGTCGGAGCCGCGCCCAATCGCTTCCAGGCGTGCCTTGTCGACGCCGAACTTGCTGGTGAGATAGGCAACCACCGCGTCCGCCCGCGTCTGCGACAGGATGCGGTTGGCATCTTTGGTGCCAACCGTGTCGGTGTGGCCCTCGATACGGAAATGATACGAGGCCAGCGTCGGGCTGGACAGCGCGCGGCCGAGCTGGTCGAGCGTGCGCACCGCCTGTGGCGTCAGCGCCGCCGAGCCGGTTGCGAACTGCACGGTCAGGTTGATCGACGGGCTGGCATCGGACGACACCGCCGGCGCGCGGGCGGCGGCTGCCACCGGAGCGGATATTGGAGCGGATACCGAGGCCGGCGTGGCGGCTGGCATAGTCACGGCTCCCGCGACGCCTGCCGGCTTGGCCGGGCGGATGCCACGGGTATGGCCGATCAGCGGCGAACCGGCTCCGGGCGCCAAAGCCTGGATCATCTGGTCGGCGGTTGGGTTGCTCTGGGCATGGGCCGCCACGCCGGACGCCACGATTGCGGTGGCTGCGACGAGGGGGATGATGAACGGGCGCATTGTGCCTCCTTGGCGCGTTTCCGGCAAGCGGTTTCGACCTGCATGATGGCACAACCGAGTCGTGCGCGAAACGTCGATATTACGTTCACGCAAGTTTATGCGATCAGCCCGGCCATGCGCCACAGGCCCGCATGGCTGGATATGCAGCGCGCCACCGCGTCGCGCAGCCGCTCGCGCCCGGACTCGTCGATCTGGCTGCCCAGTTCCGCCGCATAGACGGATGGATCGAGCAGGCCGCCGGCCAGGGCGATGCGGCTGAGCAGATAGAGTTCCAGGCCGAGGCAGGACATCCCGGCGCCGAGCCGGGCGCTGGCGGCGGCCGTGCCCCGCCCGACATTGTCCTGGCGGACCAGGCGGCGCGCGGCCACGGCATTGAAATGCTGCACCGCCGCGCTGACCGGAGCATCCGGCCGAGCCACCAGCAGCGCCTGCCCGGACCCCGCCAGCATCGCCACCAGTTCCGGAACATTGGCGCGCCCGGCCTCGATCTCCGGCAAGGCAAGCAACTCGTCGACGCGGTGCGGGCGCGTGCCCAACGCCCGCACCACCGGGCGGTACAGCCCGTCATTCATGCTGGCCTGGCCGGCCGGCATGGTCAGCTCATAGATGAAATCCTCCGGCGCCGTGGCCAGCGTCAGTGTCAGGCCGCCAAGGGCTGCGTCCCGCGCCTCCCCGGTCAGGCGCCGCGCGCCGCGCACGAACACGTCGTGGCGCAACGTGCGCGGGGCGGAGACATCCTTGATCAGCTCGCGCATGCGGGGATCGTCGTAGCGGTCATGGATGGCGCGCTGTTCCGGCGTCAGCATCAGGTCGGGGAAGTTGTCCAGCAACTGGCTGGATGCCACCCAGTCCAGCTTGGCCGACGCCATCGCATCCGCCACGTCGGCGTGGTAGCAGGGCGCCCAGGCGTCGTTCATGTATTCGTGCGCCAGGTACTCGCTCGGCATGTCGGCCAGTTTCGGGATCAGCGCCGCCGCCAGCGCCGCGTCCTTCAAATGCGTTGCCCCCGCCGCCAGCAGTTCCACCGCCAGCTCGCGGCCAGCATGGGCCTGCCGGTCGCTGCGCCCGCCGGCGCGCATGCCCGCCTCGCGGATCACCCGTTGCAGGCCAAGCCCGCTCTGCCAGCCAGGCAGCGCGTTGTAGCTGACATGCACCATGCCGCCGGGGCGCATCTTCGCCCCCAGCAGGCGCACGATGCCGGCCTGCACCGGTGCCGGCACCCAGCTCCAGACGCCGTGCAGGGTGGCGATGTCGACCTCGGCCAGCGCCGCCGCCGCCGCTGTGTCCGCGAAAGTGGACAGGTCCGCCTCAATGAAGGCGATGTTGGGCAGCCGGGCTTCGGCCGCGAACCGGCGCGCCTCGGCGACATGGGCGGGGTTGAAGTCGACGGCGGTGACCTGCCAGCCTGGATTGCTGGCGGCGACGATCATGGCGCCGAGGCCGGTGCCGCAGCCCAGCTCCATGTAGTGCATGCGGTCATCGCCGGCGCGGGCGGCGGACAGGTCGCTGTCGACGCCCGCGAGCAGGCAGGCGACGCTCATCATCTCCGGCGATTGCAGGCCGTAATAGCCTGGCATGTAGCCGATGTCGGTGACATAGCCGCCACCCCAGCCAGCGCCGGTCATGCTCGTTCCTGTTCTCTGACGGTGGACATACTAATACTAGCCTCGACGGTTTCCGCCTCGAACAGCGCCTCGGCGGCGTCGCGGCCACGCCTGCCCGCCATCGGCAGCCAGCAGTTCCAGCCCAGCCGTGGCGGCGGGTCGGCAGCGGGGTGCATCCGCGTCGCCGGCACATCGGCGGCGGCGAGCACCAGGTTGACGGCGAAGCCGGTTTCCGCCCCCAGATAGGCACGCACCAGCGACACCAGCCGGCGCAGCGCCGGGCGGTCCGGCAGCATCGCCGCGAACGAGGCGGCATCCAGCGGCCCAACCCGCAGGATGATGCGGCCCTGCACGTCCCAGGCGCGCACGCCGATGGCGGCATCGACGCCAAGCCGATTCCACTGCCCCGGGCGCCTGCCGCGTGGCATCGCGGTGCGCTGGTCGGGCGGCAGCGGCAGCCATGTGCCGGCGAACTGCTCGACCTCCACCGTGCGGCCGAGCCAGTCCGACACCAGCGCCGCCAGCCGGTCGGCGGAACGCGGGCGCATGGCGAACGCGCCGGCGTAGTGCAGCAACGGGTCCACGCCGACCAGCACGCGCGGCGCCAGATGTGCGGTGCCGTGCCCGCCCAGCGCCAGCAGCACCGTGGTGATCTGGTCCGGGTCGCGCGCGGCGGCGGCACGCTGCGGGTCCGCTGCCGCCTGCCTGCGCGCCAGCATGGCATGGTCTGCGGCGCGGTGCAGGCGGTACTTGGTGGCCGCCTGCGCGAACCGCGCGACCATGCGGTGCGACAGCAGGTCGTTGAAATCGTGCAGCGCCCGCGAGCGGTCGCGCAAGGTGGCGATCAGTATTTCGGTGTAGTGGCGCGGCAGCACGCCCGCCGCCCCGGTCAGGCCCATCACCGTCGTCGCCACGCGCGGCGCCCCCGCGCCCTCCTGGCGCACGCTCTCCACCTCGGCGGCGGCGTAGGCGAGGCTGGGGACCGAGCGGAACCGCGCTGCCTCCGCCAGATCGGGCGTGCCGGCGGCGTGCTGCAACACCCGCGCGGCGGCGTCGAAGCCAAAGCGCCGCGGCTCGCGCAGCAGCCGGGCGAAGGCGGTCGGAAGCGGCCTCACAGCAGCACGCGCGCCCCGGCCCGCGCCGGCCAGGCGGCGACATGGCCGGCGCGGCCGGATAGCACCGCGCGGGTGCGGGTGAAGGCGTTCACCGTGGCATGCAGCGCCAGGAAGCGGTCCAGCACCGCTGCCAGCAGGTACAGCCCACCGACCTGCCAGGCGCGCGGATCGAAAGTGAGTGTGACATCGAGGCCCCGGCAGAACGAGCCGGCCCGCGCGCCCGGCACCCGCGCCGCACCCGGAGCCGAGGCGACCCCCACCAGCCCGGCAATCGCGGCGCGCGACTCCGCCGTGTCGCGCATGTCATACAGCCGCAGCACCTCGCGCAGCGCGTCCGCACCCGCCTCGCCGCCGCTGATCGAGAGATGGCCGAGCGACAGGTGCGAGACCAGCCGCCACGAGCTGCCATCCTGTAGGCGTTGCCGCAGCGAGGCGGTCGGCGCGGTGAGGCAGGCGATGCGCTCGACTGCGGC
Organism: Rhodospirillales bacterium; assembly: GCA_043746535.1. GTDB lineage: Bacteria > Pseudomonadota > Alphaproteobacteria > Acetobacterales > Acetobacteraceae > CAVRQM01. The sequence goes on along the minus strand of JAYTQW010000258.1, from coordinate 19,247 downwards.
CAGTCCCTCGACCGCGCGCAGCCGTGGATGGCCGTTGCCGAACGGCAGGTCGGATGGCAGGTCGCGGTTGCTGCACAACGCGTCGATCGACAGCACCGCATCGGCCGGGCGCTGCGGATCGAACTCCGGGTCGTGCGGCGCCAGGAACATGTCGCTCCCACCCAGCGGCGGCGGCGTCGGCCGCCGGGTCTGGTGGTAGAAACCGCCGGGCACGCCCGAATCGGCCGCATGTTCGGTCAGGCGGTAGAACGGCCGCCATGGCCGCTCGGTGCCGTCGGGCCGCGCCTCGCGCACCCGCTCGACGCGCCAAACCTCCAGCCCAGCCGGGCGGCGCACGTCCGGCACCACGCGGTATTCGGTCTCGGTATGGGTCAGCGCCACCGGCTCGCAATGCTGCGGAAACAGGTTGACGATCGGCGTGCAGCCCAGCGCCAAGCTGTCCTGGCCCAGCGCCCGCTCCAGCTCCGGCATGGCGCGGTCGAGATAGATGAACACCTCCAGCCGGTTGCCGCTGGCGACCATGGTCTTGGCGTCGATCCGGGTCAGGTCCAGGAACAGGAACTTCTCCGGGCAGGCGAAATACTCGCCGAGCAGCCGGAAGCCGGAGAAGCTGCGCGCCGGCCAGGGCAGCAACGCCTCCTCCGGCGCGAAGCCGACCGGCACGATGGCGCTGGCCGGCACCACCACCGGGTTGGGATCGACCAGACCATCCGCGTAGGCGACCGAGACCGTGTGCGCGCACAGCAACTCGTACAGCGGCAGCGCGATACTGGCCGAGGCGCGCAGGAACAGCCGCAGCCGGTCGACGCCCAACTGGCTGAACGTCACCTCCGGCTTCACGCAGCGCAGCACGATGCGCAGCACCGCGACGGCGCCGGTGGCGAGCGGGTTGACTGGGGCCGCCAGCGGCAGGCCGGACAGCCGCACCGTCTCGATCTCGATCGGCCACAGCGTCGTCTCATAGGCGGTGCGGAACCGGCAGGCCTCGCCGCGCACCGGCTCGCTGTCCAGCATCACCCCCGCCGCCACCCGCGTCGGCGCCAGCAGGTCCGGCTGGCACGTCATCTGGATGATCGCCGACGATGGCGTCGGCGCCAGGTAATGCGGGTACAGCACCCCGAGCAGCGCGTCGGTCAGCTCCGGGAACTCGTTGTCCAGCCTGTGCTGCACGCGCGCGCCGAGGAAAGCCACACCCTCCAGCAGCCGCTCCACATGCGGGTCGTCCACCACCGCGTCGCCGGAAAGACGCAGCCGGCCGGCGACCTTCGGGTGCGCGTCGGCGAACTCGCCGGCCAGCTTGCGGATCGCGTTCAGCTCGTCGTTGTAGTACGGCAGCAGCGCGTCAGACATCGGCGGCCGCCTTCAGGAACACGTCGGCGGTGGTGGCGTCCACCATGGTGTCGAAGGCGATCGGCTCCGGCGCCGGATGCGCGTGCAGCAGGCCGTCGATGCGCAGCCGTAGCGTCGCCTCCAGCTTGTTGGCGCTCTCGATCAGGCTCACCTGCACGCTGGCCAGGCGCGGCTCGAAGCAGCGGATAGTCTGCTCGATGTCGTGGCGGAGCGCCTCGCGCCGGCGCACGTCGTTGAACGCGCCGGAGGTGAAATCGGGGATGCCGAAGCCGACCGGCGACTGCGCGATCTGGCGCAGCTCCGATGGCCACGACGCCCAGCGCCGGCGCGCGTTGAGCAACGCCTCCAGGTCGCGCCGCACCGACCGCCGCAACGCCGCCATCGCCTCCGCCGTCGAGAGCACCGGGTCGCGCAGATCGTCCGGCGAGTCGTCGATCAGCCGGTCGAGCAGCGGCAGCAACGCGCGCTGGCCGGAGCGCTGCTCGCCGCGCCCGTCTCCCCGCCTCGGCTCCGGCGCACGCGCCTCGCGGGTGATCCTGCCGCTCAAGCGGCCGTCTCGTCGAACTGCAACTCATCCAGGTCCATGATCGAGACCGCGTCCTCGCCTATCAGGAACAGGCGCTGGCCAACGCCGCGCACCACGGCCGCGCCATCGTGGCCATCAGTCTCGCGCCAATCGGTCTCGCGGCCAAGGCGCAGCGTGTCGGCGAGTTCGGGCGAGTCGTGGGCATACAGCGCCGGGATGTACACGTCGCCGTCCGGGCCGCTGCTGACGGTCATGCTGGCACGGCGCCAGAACAGGTCGCGCGCCCGCTTCGGCGCGTGGAACGTGACCGATTGCACCCGCTCGGTCGGGATCCAGAAATACTTGCCGGTGGTGGTCAGCACCTCGAAGAAGCCGGCGCACAGGTCGTCGGCGTCGCGGAAATCGTCGAACGGCTGCGTCGCGTTGCCGGCCAGGTGATTACCGGACACGCGCGGGCGCAGCGTCTCGACCGCCGAGGCGGCAGCGGCGGCGGCTCCGGTCTCGCCGGCGCGGAGTGCGACCATCGCCGTCAGCGCCTCACGCAGCGCCGGCGTCGGCTCGCCCAGGAACTCCGGCAGCCGGCCGTCGCGGCGAAGCTGGCGCCGCGCTGTCTCGGCCCGCAACAACTGGCGGAACTCCGCCACCACGACCGCCGCGCCCGGATCGATGCTGCTGGCGGCGTCGAGGATCACGTCGGCGCGTTCCAGGTTGCCGGAGAACAGCAGCATCTCCGCCAGCAGGATGCGCGCGCCGAGATCGGCCGGCGTCTTGCGCACCGCCGCGTTGGCCGCAGCAACCGCAGCACCTAGGTCGCCGGCGCGGAACAACGCGCCAGCCGATCCGGCAATCTGTGACTCTGTGGTCGACATCATCGTCTCCTGTTCAACTGCTGCGGCCGGGGGCGGCGAGATCGGTGGCGAGGCGAAACGTCGCAGTCACGTCGTCGAGCTGGAAATGCGGCTGCAACTGGATGATGCAGGCGAACACGCCGGGCTTGCCCGGCCGCTCGCGCACCGTGACCTGCGCCGAGACCAGCGGGTAGCGGCTGCGCATGTCGCTGGCGCCGCCGACGCTGCTGTTGACGAAGTTGGTGAGCCAGTCCTGCAACTGCCGCTCGATCTCGTCGCCGGTGCGCATCGAGCCGACCATCTCGCGGCCCAGCATCTTTACGAAATGAGCGAACCGGGAGACGCACAGCATCGAGTTGATCTGCGTCGACAGCCGGGCATTGGCGGCGGCGATATGGGTGTTGGCGCCGGAATATTGCACCGGCGCCTGTAGGCTGCGGACCGCGCCGAACACCGCCTCCTCGCCGAACGGCAACGCCGAGAGCGGCATCAGGCCGACATCGACCAGCAGCCGCTCCTGCCTGTCGGTGAACATGATTTCCAGCGATGGGCGCACCCAGACGTGGCCGCCATCGGTGTCGAATGGCTCGATCGGCAGGCCGTCCACCAGGCCGCCGGCGCGGCGGTCGGTCTCCACGCCGCGAACGTCGGCCGGCCAGTTGAAGTTGGCGAAGGCGCGGGTCACGGTATGGGCGAAGGCGAACCCGGCGCTCATCCACACGCGGCTGTCGGCATCGGGCGCATACTCGCTGTAGCGGAACGGGTCGCCGCGCAAGGGATCGTCGCGCCACGGCGTGCGCGCCAGCACGCGCGGCAGCACCACCGCGAGGAAGCGGATGTCCTCCTGCGCGAACAGGCCGCGCCAGCGCTGGAACTCCGGGCCACGGAACGGCGCCGCCGGGTCGGCCACGGTGGCGAGGTCGGCGAAGCGGTCCACCTCCAGCAAGGCCGGCGAGGCCGACAGCACCATCGGCACGAACGCCGCCGCCGCTACCGCCGCCAGCAGTTTCAGGGCGCCCACGTCATCGGTCGGGGCGCCCGCCGAGGGCCGGTGGCGCAACTCGTGGTCGACCAGGATCAGGCCGTACGGCTCGCCGCCCGGACTGCCGAACTCGTCCTCATAGACGCGGTGGAACAACTGGCTCTGGTCGAACTCCGCCGCCCGCTCCAGGTCGCGCACGATTTCCGGCCAGGACACGTTGAGCAGCCGGACCTTGATGCGCGCGCCGCTGTCGATGCCGTCGACCAGCCAGGCGACGCCGCGCCAGCGCCCCTCCAGCCGGCGCAGCCGTTCGTGGTGCAGGATGGCGTCGACCTGCGCCGAGAGCAGCGCGTCGATGGCGGCGATGTCGCGGTCGAGCGCCAGGCGCAGCCGCTCGGGATCGCCGGCCAGCGCCACCGCGCGGTCGCCGAACCAGAGGCTCAGCGGCCGGGGACAAGTTCCGGCGATGAACTCCGCCAGCGCCCGCCCATTCGCCGCATGGCTAGCGCCGACGAAGCGGCCGTCGAGCACCGCGTCGCGCAAAGCCACCACGCCGCCACCCGGCTGTTCGAGGACCGGGGACGCGGCGAGGGAGGACGACGCGAAGCCGGGCGGCGCCGATAGCGTGGACATGGCGAGCGCCGCCCTTTCGTTGCAACCTGCCGTTCAGGCGGAGCGGGTCACGATTTCTGCGGAATGCGCGCGACCATGCGCAGGCTGGTGCTGAGTTCCTCGAACTGCAACCACGGCCGCAGATGCGCCACCGCGTTGTAGGAGCCGGGCTTGCCGGGGATCTCCTTCACCTCGATGCTGGCCTCGCGCAGCGGGTAGCGCGCCTTCATCTCCTGGCCGGCGTTCTCGTTGGTGTTGACGTAGTTGGAGATCCAGCGGTTCAGCCAACGCTCCGCGTCCGATGCCTCCATGAAGCTGCCGATCTTGTCGCGCGCCATCACCTTCAGGTAGTGCGCAAACCGGCTGCTGGCCATGATGTACGGCAGCCGGGCGGAAATGGCGGCGTTCGAGGTCGCCTCCGGCCGGTCGTATTTCTTCGGCTTCTGCACCGTCTGCGCGCCGAAGAACACCGCGTAGTCCTGGTTCTTGTAGTGGCACAACGGCAGGAAGCCCTGGTCCGACAACTCCTTTTCGCGCCGGTCGGTGATGCCGATCTCGGTCGGGCACTTCGCGTCCATGTCGCCATCGTCGGAGATGAACACATGGTTCGGCAGCCCCTCGACCTTGCCGCCGCCCTCGGCGCCACGGATGGCGGTGCAGAACGAGGTTTCGGCGAAGGCGTTGGTCATGCGCACGCCCATGGCGTAGGCGGCGTTCATCCAGCAATAGTCGTGATGGTTCATCGCCATCGCGGCACCCGAGGCGTCGAACGGCGCCTCCTCATAGGCGAACTCGTCGATCGGCTTGGTCGCCGCGCCATACGGAAGGCGGGCGATCACGCGCGGCATCACCAACGAAACGAAACGGGCGTCCTCGCTGTCGCGGAAGCTGCGCCACTTGGCGTATTCCTGGGTTTCGAAAATCTTGGCGAGGTCGCGCGGCTTGCTCAGTTCGGTCCAGTCGTTCATGCCGAACATCTGCGCGCCGGCGGCGGACACGAACGGGGCGAACGCGCCGGCGGCGACGTTGGAGATCAGCCGCAGCGTCTCCACGTCGTCGGGGTGGTTGGTCCACTCGTAATCGCCGATCAGCGCGCCGTACGGCTCACCGCCGGGGGTGCCGAACTCGTTCTCGTAGATCTTCTTGAACAACTGGCTCTGATCGAACTCGACCGCCTTGGTCAGATCCTTGTTGAGTTCGCGCTTGGTCACGTTCATCACGCGGATCTTCAGGTTGGTGCTGGTCTCGCTGTTCATGACCAGGTAGTTCAGCCCGCGCCAGGTACCCTCCAGCTTGAGGAACTTCTCGGAGTGGATGATGACGTTGAGCTGGTCCGACAGCTTGCGGTCGATGGCGGCGATGGCGCGGTCGAACGTGCGCGTCAGGTTCTTGTCGAACGTGACAGTGCCGCTCAGCGCCTGCTCGACCAGCGTGCGGACCAGTTCCTGCGCGCGGTCCGGCTCGGTCTGGCGGGTCGCCGCGACAACCTGGTCGAGGATGCTGAGCGCGCCCTCCTCGGTGGTGGCGGCGGTGCCGCCGATGGTCTGTGAAGCGGACATCGATCAGCCCTCCTGCTTGCCGAGGCCAAGCTGCCCGGACAGCGCCTTCAGCTCGTCATCGTTCTTCAGCACCGATTCCAGCAGCGTCTCCAGCTCGTCGGAACGGTCGACCTTGCTCATCAGGTCGCGCAGCTTGCTGCGAGTCTCCATCAGCGCCTTCAGCGCCGGCACCTGCTCGGCCACGCGCGCCGGCTCGAAATCGTCCAGCGAGCCGAACTTCAGGTCGACGCTCATCTTCGTGCCATCGTCGGCCAGCTTGTTGTCGACCTTCAGCTTCAGGCCGGGCGCCATGCGCGCCATCACGTCGTTGAAGTTGTCGCGGTCGATCTGGATGAACTTGCGGTCCGCCATCGGGCGCAGCGGCTGGGTCGGGTCGCCGGAGAAGTCGCCCATCACGCCGACCACGAACGGCAGCTCGCGCACCACCTCCGCACCCTCGGTCTCGACCTCGTAGGTGATGTGGACGCGCGGCTTGCGCACCCGGTTGAGTTTGTCGTGAATGCTTGCGCTCATGGTCGTTGCCCGCCCTGTCGTTTGTTGACCGTAATATCGGCACGCCGATGCGGACATGCCGCCTCGCCTGCACGGCGTAGCCTATCCGTTATACTCGTCCGGCGGCGGCTTGATGCCAAGCCCGATTAGTATCGCATTGCGGGTGCCGGAGTCACTCACCAGTTCCGCCAGCATCTCCGGCCAGGTCATCCGCCCGCGCCGGATCGCCTCCTCCAGGGTATAGGCCAGCGGCGAATTCGGCTCCGCCCGCTTGAACCACTCGGAAATCCGGGTCAGGTCGTGCAGCATGTCGTCGCGGGTCGCGGCACGCCCAGGCGCTGCGGCACCGGCATCGTGCCCGGCGCCTGCGACGGCGGCTTCATCCTGGGGCGCATCCACGCCGGACACCTCCGGCTCATCGCTCACCGCCGGGCCATACTTTGCATAAGCCTCGCGGATGTCGGCCAGCAGATCGCGCACCCGCGTGGTCGGCGGCGCGTCGGCCCCGGCGCGGGCATCCACAGTCTCGGCCAGCGCCTGCCATGCCGCGATGGCGGTGTCGACGCGCTTGCGCTGCGCCAGGAAATGCGGCTGCCCGGCCGCCCGCGCCCAGGTGGCGACGGTGTCGAACTTCACCGCGCCGGCGTCGTAGCGCGCCTGCCGTACCGCCGGCGCCAGCGTCTCCAGCCGCGCCGCCTCGGCGTATTGGTAATAGAGCAGCGTCTCGCCATCCGGCGTGCGGCAGAACGGCAGTTTCTGCAACGGCTGGATCAGCGTGCCGTCGCCGCCCTCGCCGTTGAGCCCGGTCAGCGGCGCCACCCGCGTAATCATCCCGTCCTCGTCGGGCATCGGGTACAGCGTCTCGTCCCAGAATCGGTCCAGCAGTCCGGCGATCAGCGCCGCACCGGCGGTCAGGCCGTCCAGGCCGTCGCTGCGCACCAGGCTCTCGGTCAGCCAACTGGCCACTTCGAGGTCCTTGGTCTTCTCTCGCAGCACCTTCAGCCCCAGCTCGCGGATCACCCGCCATTGCGGCGGGATGGTCGCCGGCGCGTTCGGGTCGGAGTCCGCCGCCCGCTCGGCCGCCCGCGCCTCCGACCGCGCGTCGCGCAGCTTGGTATAGGGCGATTGGGCGGAGAAATCCTCACGCAGGTCGATGCCGGTCGGCGCATCGCCGGCACATGGCTCCAGCAGCCCGGCAATGTCCAGGTTAACACTAAGTTCGTTCATATCGATCGCCTGGAGCGTCTTGCGTTCACCGAGATATCCAAAATCTATGAAAATATGCTGAATTCGTAATGGTCCGGCTAGACATCGAAGCCTGTTAGCATCTATCCTCTATTCGGCTCGGCTGCTCAACAACAAATATTGCGGGCCGGCGTTCGCAGCGAGGAAATGACGATGGCGTCCATCGACCTAAAATCACTGGTTTCCAGGCTGAACGACCCGTCACGCCGCGCGCTGGAGGCTGCGGCGGGACTCACCCTGTCGCGAACTCACTACAACGTCGAGCTTGAACATTGGCTGGTGAAGCTGGCCGATCCAGCCGACGGCGACGTGACGCAGATCTTGCGCCAGTATGATATCGATGCCGGCCGGTTCCTGGTCGACCTGAACCGCTCGCTCGACCGCATGAAGACCGGCAACAGCCGGGCGCCCAGCCTGTCGCCGGAGATCGTCGAGGCGGCCAAGCAGGCGTGGCTGCTGGCCTCGCTCGAACACGGGTTGTCGCGAGTGCGCTCCGGTCACCTGCTATGGGCGATGCTGTCGGACGAGACACTCGGGCGCCGCGTACGCGAATCGTCCGGCCAGCTCGCGAAGATCCCGGTCGATGCCTTGAAGCGCGACCTGTTGACCATCACCGCCGGCAGCGCCGAGGCCGCGACCGCCACCCTGTCCACCGAGGGCGCCCCGTCCGGCGGCGCCAGCGACGACGGATCGCCTCGGCCAGCGAGTTCGGCGGCACTCGACCAGTTCACCATCGACCTCACCGCGCGTGCCCGTGCCGGCAAGATCGACCCGATTCTGGGCCGCGACACCGAGATCCGGCAGGTCATCGACATCCTGACCCGCCGCCGCCAGAACAACCCGATCCTCACCGGCGAGGCCGGCGTCGGCAAGACCGCCGTGGTCGAGGGCTTTGCCGTGCGCATCGCCGAGGGCGACGTGCCGCCGGCGCTGAAGGACGTGGTGCTGCGCACGCTCGACCTCGGGCTGTTGCAGGCCGGCGCCGGAGTGAAGGGCGAGTTCGAAAACCGGCTGAAGGCGGTGATCGAGGAGACCAAGGCCAGCGCCAAGCCGATCATCCTGTTCATCGACGAGGCGCACACGCTGATCGGCGCCGGTGGTTCGGCCGGGCAGAACGACGCCGCCAACCTGCTGAAGCCGGCGCTGGCGCGGGGCGAGTTGCGCACCATCGCAGCCACCACCTGGGCCGAATACAAGAAGTATTTCGAGAAGGACGCGGCGCTGACCCGACGTTTCCAGGTGGTACGCGTCGAGGAGCCGAGCGAGCCGGTCGCCATCGCCATGGTGCGCGGGCTGGTCTCGACGTTGGAGAAGCATCACGGCATCCGCATCTTGGATGAGGCGGTGAGCGAGGCGGTGCGGCTGTCGGCGCGCTACATCCCCAGCCGGCAACTGCCGGACAAGGCGGTGTCGCTGATCGACACCGCCTGTGCCCGCGTGTCCATGAGCCAGGCGACCATGCCGGCCGCGCTGGAAGACCGCGTGCGCCGAATCTCGCTGATCGACACCGAGATCGCCATCCTTGATCGCGAAACCGCCGCCGGCGCGGACCACTCGGTGAAGCACGCCGAACTGGCCGAAGAGCGGATACAGGCCGACGTGTCGCGTGTGGCGCTAGAAGAGCGCTGGGCGCAGGAGAAGGTACTGGCCGCCAAGATCACCGAGGCGCGGCGCGCGATCGAGGAACCGGCCAACACTGATGACAAGGATATTCTGCGCGCCACCCTGCGCGAGGCCAGCGACCGGCTGCGCGCGTTGCAGGGCGAGCATCCGCTGATCTTCCCGGTGGTGGACGGCCAGGCGGTGGCCGAGATCGTCGAAAGCTGGACCGGCATCCCGGCTGGGCGGATGCAGAGCGACGAGATCCGCACCGTGCTGAACCTGCAGGTGGCGCTGGGCCGCCGCATCGTCGGCCAGGCGCACGCGCTGGAGGCGGTGGCGCAGTCGATCCGCACCTCACGCGCCAAGCTGACCGACCCGCGCAAGCCGATCGGCGTGTTCCTGATGGTCGGCACCTCCGGCGTCGGCAAGACCGAGACAGCGCTGGCATTGGCCGAGTTGCTGTATGGCGGCGAGCAGAACATCACCACCATCAACATGACCGAGTTCAAGGAAGAACATAAGGTCAGCCTGCTGATGGGCAGCCCGCCCGGCTATGTCGGCTATGGCGAGGGCGGCATCCTGACCGAGGCGGTGCGGCGGCGGCCGTATTCAGTGGTGCTGCTGGACGAGATGGAAAAGGCGCATCCCGGCGTGCAGGACGTGTTCTTCCAGGTGTTCGACAAGGGCAACATGAAGGACGGTGAAGGCCGCGACATCGACTTCAAGAACACCGTGCTGATCATGACCTCCAACGCCGGCACCGATTTGATCGCCAAACTGTTCGCCGACCCGGAGACGGCGCCGGATGCCGCCGGACTGGCCGAGGCGCTGCGCCCGGAGCTGGCCAAATACTTCAAGCCGGCCTTCCTCGGCCGTGTCACCATAGTGCCGTATTTCCCATTGTCCGAGGATATCATCCGCAAGATCGTGGTGCTGCAACTGGACCGCGTCGCCAAGCGCGTGCGTGATGCCTACCGCGCATCGTTCAGCTACGCGCCCGAACTGGTGGACACCATCGCCGCGCGCTGCACCGAGAGTTCGTCGGGTGCGCGCAACGTCGAGAACATCCTGTCGCGCACGCTGCTGCCGGAGCTGTCGGCGGAGGTGCTCGGGCGGCTGGCCGTGGGCGAGACCATCACGCAGGTCGCGGTCGGTCTGAAGCCGGACGGCGCGTTCTCCTACCAAGTCGCCTAACGCCGCCTCGCGGCTCACCGCTTCACCCGTCCAACACAAAGGAGACCGATCATGGCCATCTACATGAAATACGGCGACATCAAGGGCAGTGTCACCACAGAAGGCTTCAAGGACTGGATCGAGCTGAACTCGCTTCAGTTCGGCATCGGCCGGGGGATCGGCTCGCCCACCGGCAGCGACAAGACCCGTGAGGCCAGCGCGCCGTCGATCAGCGAGATCACCGTGACCAAGATGATGGACGAGTCGACCGGCAAGCTGGTCACCGACGCCTGGGCCGGCGAGATGAACTCGAAGGTCGAGATCAAGCTGACCACGACCACCAAGGACAAGACCGAGGCCTATCTGACCTACGAGCTGAAGAACACCGGCCTGAGCGGCTACTCGGTCTCCAGCGGCGGCGACCGCCCACAGGAAAGCCTGTCGCTCAACTTCACCGCCATCAACATCAAGTGGATGGACCGCGACTCCACCGGCAAGGCGCAGCCCAGCGTGATCGGCTACGACCTGTCGCAGATGAAGAAGACCGCCTGAACCTTCGCCCCATCGATGCGGCACGGCCCGGCAGGTGTGCCGGGCCGTGTTCGTTTATGGCGCTCCGTTCAAGCAGTGGCCTCGACCGCGATGGCGGTGACGTTGTCGCTGGCATGGCGTGACAGCGCCGCCTCGATCAGGCAGTCCGGCGGCGACTCATGGCCAGGCACGCCGAGCAATGCGCGCACGTCAGGCTCCGCCAACACTTTGAACAATCCATCGCTGCACAGCAGGAAACGGTCGCCCTGCTGGGTCCGCTGGGTCACCTTGTCGAGGTCGAGCGTCTCCGCATCCGCGCCCACCGCGCGGGTGATGACGTTGGCGCGCGGATGGCCCTCCGCGTCCTCCGCGTTGATGGCCCCAGCATCGACCAGCTCCTGCACCAAGCTATGGTCGCGCGTCACCTGCGACAACACGCCGTCGCGCAACAGGTAGATGCGCGAATCGCCCGCCCAAAGGCAGGCGAAATGCCCGTCGCGCGCCAGCAGCACGGCCACGGTGGAAGCGATCATTGCGCGCGGCCCGCGCCTGCCCGCCTCCTCACGCAGCCAGGCATGGGCGGCGGAGATGCGCAGCCGCACCTGCGCGATCATCTCGGCGGCGTTCAACCCGGCTGGGATGTCGTCCAGCGCCTGCTTGATCCGGGCCGAGGCCACCTCGCCGGCCTCGTGCCCGCCGGCACCGTCCGCCACCGCCCACAGGCCGATCTCCGGGCGATCGACATAGGCATCCTCGTTGTGAGACCGCACCGATCCCGGATGCGACGCAGCCCATGAGCGAAAGCGCATCAACCCAACTCCTCACGAGAGCACAGCATGTCGGCGAAGTCGATCGCACCCGGCAGCGAAGCGGTGCGCCATGACTGCGGTTCGAGGCGGGGGCTGCCGTTGGTCCACCAGACGCCCGCGCCAGCCTCGTCCGGCAGCAGAAGCGGCGCCACGGTGTCAAGCGCAAGTGCCTCGGCCAAGGCGTCCGGCAGCAGGTCATCCTGTAGCGCGGCCAGTCCAGCGGCCTCCGCCCGCGCCAGGAACTGGCCGCCCTGCTCCAGCAGGATGGCTTCCCGCTCGGACGTGGCAACCAGGGTCAGCGGGAAATGCCGTCCGGCGCGGTCGATGCTCGGCAGCCACACGCCTAGCGCCGCGAGCGGTCCGCACACGCCAGACGGCAGCAGGAACCGCCAGACCGGCGCCTCCAGCCAGATGTCGAGCCAGCGCTCGCCCAGCGCCGCGCGGCTCGCTTCCATGCTCGCCGACAGCCAGGCATCCCACGGCTCGACGAACTCGCGCGGCAGCCCGGCGCGCACGAAATCGCCACGCGACGGTATCTTGCCATAGAAACCTTCGGCCATGCCGGTGCCCACGGACCGGCGTTACTTCAGGGCCGGGCAGCGGAATTCTTGCAACATGCCCGGCGCGAACGGGTTCAGCACCGAGCCGGCGCGGATGTCGAACTGCGCCTGCCGGTCGCCCTGGCGGAAGGTCAGCGTGAACTGCTCGGCCGAACCCTGCTGTTGCAGGCTGCCCTGGCCGAACACGCGGAACAGCGCCCATGGACCTGAGGCCTGGATCACGCCGGTACCGCCGCCGGTCGGTGGTGGGTCGAACACCAGCCGCACATTGGTCATGCGGGTCGGACCCGGCCAGGTGATCTGTGTGGCGCGCGGCGGCCCGTGCGCGTAGCTGACGCTGGTGCCGCCGAAGTCGATCGTCACCTGCTTTGCGCCGGCATCCAGCGAGGTTGGCGTGATGTCGAAGCGCACGGTCGGCTGCGTGCCGCCGCTGGCGAAGAACAGGTCGCGGATCACCGCCGCGCGCTGGAACTGCGCCAGATCGCCGCCGCCGACCGGAGCCGGCACGCCATCCACGTCCTGCGCACGCCAGTTGCGTCCGCTCATGTCGACGAACGGGCGGAGCTGGGTGTTGAAGAACCCGTCCAGCATCCCGCCCGGCGCGAACAGCCGGCCGAAATCGTCCATCGGGATCTCGTTGGCCGCCCCGGCGGTGAACGGGTAACGGCCGACCACCGCGCGCGAGCACAGATCAGCCGGGCCGCCGCCGCCGCTGAACGCCGCCGCGACCTGCTGGCGGGCGCCGCCACCGCGCAACGCGCTGCCGCTGCTGGCCATCGCCGCCAGCCAGCGCGCCACCGGTTGCGGCTGCCGCTCCGCCTCCGCCACCAGCAGCTTGGCGGGATCGTCGCCGCTGGCCACCGCCGGCGCGGGCGCTCCACCGGCCGGCGTCGAGGCGAGCCGATTCAGTTGCGACTGCATGTCGTTCATCAGCTTCAACACGTTGTCGATCGGCGCCCCGGGACCGGAGCCGACGAAATCGCGCAGCGCCTTGTAGCGCGCGTCGATGTCGCTGCCGGGCGGCGGCGGCGGCGGGGTCGCGGCCTGGGCGGCGCCCAGCACGCCGGACAGCCGCGACGTGGCGCTCGCCTCCGCGGCACTGGCGGCGGCTGCGGCGGCGGCCAGCGCCCCGCTGGCAGAAGCCGGCGTACCCGGCGGCGCCGGCGGCGGCACCGACAGGGTGAGCTGGCGCGCGATGGAGGCGAGCAGGTCACGCATCGGCGATTGCGGCGACGACAGGATATAGAGGTCCTGCACCGCCTGTCCGAGATTGCGCAGCGGCACCACGTTCAGGTCGGCCAGCATGGCGTCCCAGTTCTGCGCGTATTCGGCGGTGTACAGCTTCACCACATCGCGTTCGAGACCGCGCATCTGCGGACCGGCCGGATCGATCTCCGAGCGTCGGCCGAGCACCCAGCTCTCGTCGGCAACCTGCTTGGCGGCGATCGGCAATGATGGCAACACGACCTTATAGAAACCGTCGATGGTGTAGAGGCCGGGAACGCCCTCGGTCAGCGGTTTGCCAGAGGCGCGCACGAACACCCGCGCGCCGGACGCCCCGGCGGCATCGCCAGGACGCCAGGGCGGAATGCCCTGGGCCACGGCCAGCGGGCGGATGCGCGAGTACACCCGCTCGGCCAGCGGCACCCGGCTGAAGGTGCGGCGGGCGTCCTCGACCAGCGCCCCATCCAGCGGCACCTTCGGCAGCGGGTTGGCCAGCAGCGCGTCCAGATGCCGGGCCAGACCATCGCGGAACGGGGCCGCGCCGGCGCCGGCATAGGTCTGCTGCCAAGTCAGCGTCTCCCACGCCCGCACCAGATTGCGGTCGAGCGGGCCGAGGCCGCCGAGCATGAGATAGACGCGAGTCGCCTCATAGACCAGTTCCGGCTGGTTCAGGCTGCTGCGGATCTGCGTCTCCAGCCGCCACACCAGCCGGGGCAGCAGGACCCGCTCCAGCGCGTGGCGATAGACGGCGTGCGCGGCGGCCGCCAGCTTGCCGGTCTGGCTCAGGCCGAAGCCCCAACCGCCGCTGGCGCCGCTGTCGTAGCCGTACGGCAGCGCCCGCGCCTGATCCAGCAACGGTGCGATCCTCGGCAGGTCGGCGTCCGCCACCGGGTCGAGCGGCAGCGGCTTGGCGGCCATTTGATACCCCGCCAGCGCCTGCGCGGTGGTGTCGATCTGGCCCTGGTTGGCGGCATCGGTGCGCCACAGCAACGCGCCGGCGCCCAATGCCACCACCACGATGCCGGCGAACGCGGCGGCGCGGACCACGAAGCGGCGGCGTGCGGCGCCGGGACGCTCGCTGACCAGCATCGCCTCGTTGAAGATCACGTCGCGCAGCAACTGGCCGAGGAAGTAGCTGCGCCCCTGCTCCGGCCGCAGGCTTGGCGCGCGCCGCTGGTCGACGCCGAACGCCCGCGCCATGGCCCCGGTCAGGCGGTCGATCGGTGTGCCCTCCTGGGTGCCGGAGGCGAGATAGACGCCACGCAGGAACGGCGCCGGCTCCAGTTTCGAGCCGCCGAACGCCTCTTGCAGGAAGCTTCCCAGCGGCTGCCGCAGCGTCGCCACCTGCGCCGGAAAGCCGGCGATCAGGGTGCGGCGGTCGGCGCTGCGCTCGGCCTGCAACCGCTCCAGCACGCGGCTGTCCAGCCGCTCGACCAAAGCTGCGAACTCGGCCCCGAACGCCGGCACCGGGCCAGCGTCGCCGGACCTGACCGGGAAGGTCATGCCCCACACCTGCGCGCGGCGGTCGCGGTCGAGGTCGTCGAAGAACTCGGTGAACCCGGCCAGCAGGTCGCATTTGGTGAATAGCGCATAGACCGGCACCCGCACCGCGAGTCGGTCGGTGATCTCCTTCACCCGGCGGCGGATGGCGCGGGCATGGGCGAGGCGGTCGGCGGCGCTGGCGGTGGCGATGTCGCTGATGGCGATGGCGACGATGACGCCGTTCAACGGCTGGCGGCTGCGGGTGCGTTTCAGCAGGTCGAGGAACGCGCCCCAGCCGGCGGCATCCACGGCGGCGTCGCTGTCCTGCGTCGTGTAGCGCCCGGCGGTGTCGATCAGCACCGCGTTGTCGGTGAACCACCAGTCGCACATGCGGGTGCCGCCAATGCCCGCCACCGCGCCCTGCCCCATCTCGGCGGCCAGCGGGAATTGCAGGCCGGCATTCAGCAACGCGGTGGTCTTGCCAGCACCGGGCGGGCCGATGATGGCGTACCACGGCTGCTCGTACAGGTAGCCGCGAGTGCCGCGCGCGCGCCTCAGCATGGTCAGCGCCTGGGCCAGCTTCTCGCCCATCGCCGAGGTCTCGTCGGCGGCGGCGATCTCGCCGGCGGACGGGCCGGCGGCACCACGCACCAGCGCGTCGTCCGCGCGCCCTCGCCGCCAGCCGATCAGCAGGTTGACCAGCAGCCAGACCAGCAGGATCGCGGCGATCACCAGCGCGCGCGGCAACCACCCCTCCAGGAAGGACAGCAGCGGGCCGAACAGCCAGACCAGCGCCGCCAGCAGGGCGGCACCGATGAAGCTCAGGAACCAGCGTGAGCCGAGGAACCGCAGCACCGCGTTCATCCCTGCCTCCGCAGCACGATCTCGATGCGCCGGTTGGTCTCGCGGCCGTCCGCCGTGGCGTTGGAGGCCAGCGGTTCGCCATCGGCGCGGCCCTCGGCGGTCATCCGCGTCGCACCGCCGAAATCCGCGCCGATGGTATGCGCCAGGATCGTCCGCGCCGCCTGAGCGCGCGCCGAGGACAGGTGGAAGTTAGACGGAAACTGCACCGTCTTGATTGGCTGGTTGTCGGTGTGGCCGACCACCTGCACGCTGCCGCGCTCGGTTGCCAGCGCGGTGCCGATACGCTCCAGCAGGCGGACGAACTGCGGCTGCACGGTGGCGCTGCCGGACGGGAACATGCCCTTGTTGTGGATGCGCACGATCGGCGTCGCCTCGTCGCCCAGCACCGCTACCAGACCCTGATCAATCTCCGGCTTCAGGAAGGCGCGCAGCCGGTCGACCACGCCCGCCTCCACCGCTGCTGGTGGCGGCGGCGGCGGCGCGGTCGCGACCGCCCGCGACAGCACCGGCATCGCCGCCGGCGGCGCCTGCATCATGCGGTCGAACAGGTCGTCGGAGGCAGCGTTGAGGTTACGGCTGAACACCAGGAACAGCCCGCACACCGCCGCCAGCGCTGCCACCCCCACCACCCAGACCGGGAGCGAGGCGCGGCGTGGCCGGTATGGGGCGGCCACCCCCTGCCAATGCGGCGACAGCGCCGGCTCGGCGGCCTGCCGCTGCCGGGCGATGACGGAATAAAGGTCCTCGCGCAGCCGGTCCAGCTCCGCCGGGCCGCGTGGCGACAGCCGGTACTTGCCCTGGAAGCCGAGCGCAAGGCATAGGTAGAACAGCTCCAGCACCGGCAGCATGGTGCCCGGACTCTGCTTCGCCTGGTTGAGCAGATCGAAGAACCGCTCGCCGCTGCGCACCTCCTGGTGGAAGGTCGAGACCAGCGAACGGGTGTCCCAGGCGCTCTGCGCACCCCAGGGGGTTGCCAGCACCACGTCGTCCAGGCTGGCGCACAGCGCGTAATGCGCCGGACGCAACTGCTCGATTGGAATGCCGCCGTCGCGGCCAGCCTTCTCGAACGCGCGCACCTGCGCCACCGTGCGCTCACGCAGATCGCCGGCGTCGGGCGCGTTCAGCGTGTTGCGCAGCCGGCCAAGCAGTTGCAGCAATGGCGCTGCGGCGGCCAGCAACGGCGTCTGGCCGCTGACCAGGCTTTCGGCGCCGTCGCCGATGGCGGTGCTGGCGCGCTCGGCAGGTGGCGGGGCGGCGGCGCGGGGCGGCGGGGCGGCGGGCGCGGGTTTGCGGCCACCAGGGGCTGGGCGGATGATGGTGCGCTCGGAGTCTTCGGGTTCGTCGAACGGGTTGTCGCCGCCCATAGCGTCACCTTCAGGGTTTCAGCCGCGTATCGCCCACAACTCCAGGCGCAGGTTTTGGAACTCGCCGGACACATGCACGGCAAAGCCGCCGGAGGACTGCATCTGCGCCCAATGCGGCGAGTTGCGGTCCAGCTCGAAATAGGAAGCGCCGGCGTAGAACGGCAGTTGCCGGGGCGCCACCGGCAGCGCGCGTATGGCGATGCCCGGCAGCGCCACGTTGACCAGTTCGCGGATGTGCTCCACCGCGCCGATCTTGACCTGGGCCGGGAACAGCCGCCGCAGCGTCTCGCTCGGCATGTCGGCCTGCACCGTCAGCACGAACACGGCGCCGCGCAGGATGCCGCGATCGGTGATGGCGCCGACATGGACGCCGTGGCGGCGCTCCTGCAACGGGATCGCCACCGCGTTCTGCTCGATCACCGCCGACAGGCTGCGGCGCAGATCGGCCACCACCGGTGCGAAACTACGCTGCAAATCGTCATGCCGGTATGGCGGATAGGCGTTCGGGCGGCGGGTGCTGGTTTCGGTGAAGGTCGCGAACTCGCCAGCCATTTGCAGCAGCGTCGCATACAGGTCGTCGGGGTGGACCTGGCCGGCGTCGGCCCAGTGCGCCAGCAGCGGCTGCCAGCGGTTCACCGTCTGCAACAGCAGGAAGTCCTGGATCTCGGCCGCCCCGCGTGAGCCGGGGGCGGTCATCCGCGCGGCCATCGCCTCGCCGCGCTGGTGCAGCATCCCCGACAACTCCGCCAGCAGCCCGGACAGTGGCGCCGTCGCCGAGCACAGCAGCGCGGGCGGGATCCAGCGCTCGTCGAGGCTCACGCGGCGGTCGGCGGCGACCTCGTTCACCCTTGTCAGGCCGATGCACAAGTAGCCGCTGCGGTCGTCCGTCTCCAGCATGTAGCGCAGGCGCAGCCGCCCGACCTGCAACTCCGCCGGCGTGGGCGAGGCGGAGTGGGTGTCGTACGCCTCGAAGTCGCGCAGGGTGAAACGCCCGCCGCCAGGGCCGTCGGTGTCGCCCATCGCCACCTCGACCGCGCCCGGCTGGCGTATGGGCGCTGCCAGGTACACCACCGCGTTGCGCACGCTGTCGGGGAGGTCGAGCGGCGGCGGGTGATCGGTCTCGCCGGGAATGGCGAACGGCGTGCCGTCCTCGAACACGCCGGCGGCGGAGGCCAGCGCGAACCGCCCGGTGGTCAGCAGGTCGCGGTTGATGGCGAGTTCGGTGACGCCCCAGGGATGCGGGCGCAGCGCCATGGTGCGGACGCGCAGCGACTGCTCCAGCCAGCGGTCCTGCTGCTGGAAATGCTGCGCGCGAAGGAACATGCCCTCCTGCCAGACGACGCGGTTGGTCCAGGTCACGGCGGTTGCCTACGGGGCCGGGGCGGGCGAGGCTGAGGCGGGCGAGGCCGAAGCCGGCGAGAGGCTGGCGGTGATGCCCTGTGTCTTCAGCAGCAGCTTCTGCGGCCCGGTGTTGCTGACCGGCGCCATCGCGCGCCAGGTGGCGTGGTCGATGTCGCGGAACAGCACCGCCACGCCGACCGCCTGCGTGTCCTTCTTCAGTTCGCGGGTGACGGTGCGGGTCTCGCCCGGCGCCAGCACGAACTCCTCGCTGGCCAGCCCGTCGGCGCCCAGGGTCGCCTGCTCGCGCTCGATCAGCGCGAAGATGTCGGCCCGCTCGAACTTTGCCGTGGTCGCCAACTGGAACAGATGAACCGCGACCGGCGCCGCGCGGCCGGTGGCATCGGGGTTCTGGTCCGGCCCGGCGGCGATCGAGAGCATCAGCACGGCGGGCGGCGGCGGTGGCGGCGGCGCGCAGGCGCTCAGGCTGGCCAGCAGGCCGCCGGCCCCGATCAGGGCGACCATCGGGAGGCTGCGACGTACGCTCATGCTGACGTTTCCTTGTCGGACGCTTCGGCCAAAGCCTGTTCGTAGGCGCGCGCGAACGCCCGTCCGAACACGGCGTCGAAATCATCGGCCAAAGCGCGCGTCATGTCACCATGTAGCTTTTCGAACGCGTCGAACGC
>JAYTQW010000257.1:0-7626 GCA_043746535.1 Rhodospirillales bacterium | reverse complement strand
CTCGACCGTCATCCGGCTGGTCGAGGGCCGGGCGGGCACTGTGGCCATGCGTATGGAACTGGTGCTGCGGTTCGACTATGGCGCCGCTGTGCCGTGGGTGTCGCGGCTTGAGGACGGCCACGACCTGGTCGCCATCGCCGGGCCGGACATGGTGGTGTTGCGTTGCCCGGTCGCGAGCCAGGGCGAGGACATGCGCACGGTGTCCGAATTCGAGGTGACGGCCGGGCAGAGGCTGGCGTTCACGCTGTCGCATGGCCCGAGCCACCTGCCGCCGCCGCCGCCGCCGGATGCGCTGGCGATGCTTGCCGCCACCGAGCGGGAGTGGGCCGACTGGAACCGCATCAACAGCTATTCCGGCCCGCACCGCGCCCTCGTGCAGCGCAGCCTGATTACGCTGAAGGCGCTGACCTACGCCCCCACCGGCGGCATCGTCGCGGCACCCACCACCAGCCTGCCGGAGCAGTTGGGCGGCGTGCGCAACTGGGACTACCGCTACTGCTGGCTGCGCGACGCCACGCTGACGCTGTTGGCGTTCATGCGGTGCAGCTATTTCGAGGAGGCGGCGGCCTGGCGCGACTGGCTGCACCGCAGCGTGGCCGGCAGCCCCGACCAGATCCAGATCATGTACGGCATTGCCGGCGAGCGCCGGTTGCCCGAGTGGGAGTTGCCGGGGCTGCCCGGTTTCCAGAACTCGGCTCCGGTGCGTGTCGGCAACGACGCCGCCGGACAGTTGCAACTGGATGTGTATGGCGAGGTGATGAACGCGATGCACCAGGCGCGCGCCGGCGGCCTGGCCGGTGCGCCAGCCAGTTGGTCGCTGGAAGTGAGCCTGGTCGAGCATCTGGAGCAGATCTGGCAGGAGCCGGACGAGGGCATCTGGGAGACGCGCGGCGGGCGCAAGCTGTTCACCTTCTCCCGCGCGATGGCCTGGGTGGCGGTGGACCGGGCGATCCAGAGCGCCGAGACGTTCGCCCTGCCGGCGCCGCTGGAGCGCTGGCGGACGTTGCGCGAGACGATGCACGCGACCATCTGCGAGCGCGGCTTCAACACCGAGGCCCGCAGCTTCGTCTCGGTGTTCGACGGCGATGAATACGATGCCAGCCTGCTGCTGTTGCCGACGATGGGTTTCCTGCCGGCCAGCGACCCGCGCATCCAGGGCACCGTGGCGGCGGTCGAGCGGCACTTGCTGGTCGATGGCTTCGTCCGCCGCTACGACACCAAAGCCTCCGGTGGCGACGGCCTGCCGCCGGGCGAGGGCGTGTTCCTCGCATGCAGCTTCTGGCTGGCGCAGGCCTACGCGCTGATGGGCCGGCGCGCGGAGGCGCTGGCGTTGTTCGAGCGGCTGGTCGGCCTCGCGAACGACGTTGGCCTGATGTCGGAGGAGTACGATTCGGACACCGGCCAGTTGGTCGGCAACTTTCCGCAGGCGTTCAGCCATGTGGCGCTGATAGCCACGGCGCTGGCGCTGGATGACAACGCCCCGGTCGAGGCGGCGCGTCCCGCCTGACGGGCTATCCGGCGGGTGCGAGGCGTTGCTGGTCCGGTCGCTGGTCCGGTCGCTGGTCCGGTCGCTGGACGGGGCGGGCCTGCCGGCGTTGCAGCGCCAGATAGACCACCGGCGTCGTGTAGAGCGTCAGCATCTGCGAGACGATCAGGCCGCCGCAGATGGCGATGCCGAGCGGCTGGCGGAACTCCGCGCCGACGCCGCTCGCCACCGCCAGCGGGATGGCGCCGAACAGGGCGGCCAGCGTGGTCATGATGATCGGGCGGAACCGTGCCAGGCTGGCCGCGCGGATCGCCTCCAGCGGCGTGCGGCCGTGCAGGCGCTCCTCCTCCAGCGCGAAATCCACCATCATGATGGCGTTCTTCTTGACGATGCCCATCAGCAGCAGCACCGCAATGATGGCGATGATCGATAGCTCGGTGCCGGTGACCAGCAGCGCCAGCAGCGCGCCGAGGCCTGCGGAGGGGATGGTCGAGAGGATCGTCAGCGGCTGCGTCAGGCTCTCGTACAGTACGCCGAGCACGATGTAGATGGTGAGCAACGCCGCCACCAGCAGCAGCGGCAGCGAGTTCAGGCTCTCGGCCAGGAACTTGGAGTTGCCGGCGAAGTCGGTGCGCACCGTGGCCGGCATGCGGATGTCGCGCACCGCCCGCTGGATGGCGGTTAATGCCACGCTCTCGGCGGTGCCGATCGGCACGTTGTAGCTGAGCGTGGCGGCCGGGAACTGGCCCTGGTGACGCACCGCGAGCGGGGCGGTGTCGTGGCCGACGCGCACCACCGCGCGCAGCGGCACCTGCGCGCCGGCGGCGCCGGGCACGAACAGGCGGTCGAGGTAGCTGGGGTCGGTCTGGAACAGCGGATCGGTTTCCAGCACCACCCAGTACTGGTTGCGCTGGGTGTAGATCACCGAGACCTGCCGCTGCGAGAAGGCGTTGGACAGCGCGTTGTCGATGGCGGCGACCGAGACGCCGAGCCTGGTCGCGGCCAGCCGGTCGATGGTCAGGGTGACCTGTGGGCCGGCGCGGTCCTGGTCGCTCACCACGTCGGAGACCTGCGGCACGGTGCGCAGCTTGTTCTCCAGCCGCTGCGCCCACAGCCGCAACTCGGCCAGGTCCTGGTCGATCAGCACGAACTGGTTGGAGGCGCCGCCGCGCCCGCCGCCGCGCAGGTCCTGCGCCGAGTAGAGCTGCGTCTGCACGCCGCCGATGCGCGCCAGCCTGGGCCGCAGCCGGGCAATCACCGCTTCCGACGAGACGTGGCGCTCGGCCAGCGGCTTGAGGCCGAGTGTCACCGAGCCGCGGTTCATCTGCGGGATGAAGCCGCCGGTGCCGCCGATGGTGGAGCCGAGCGTGGCGACGGCGGGGTCTTGCAGCAGCACGTCGATCACCGCCTGCTGGCGAACCTTCATGGCCTGGAACGACACGTCGGGGCTGGCGATGGTGCTGCCCTGGATCAGGCCGGTGTCCTCGGTCGGCAGGAAGCCCTTCGGCACCACCGTGTAGAGCCACACGGTCAGGCCCACCGTGGCGATGGTGACGAACAGCATCAGCCGCCGCCAGCGCAGCGCCCAGCCGAGCGAGACGGCGTAGGCGGCCAGCAGCCGGTCCAGCGCCCGCTCCGTCGCGCGGTCGGCGCGGGCGAACAGCGAGCGGCCGGTGGATTTCTGTTCCGCCACCAGGAAGCGGGCGCAGATCATCGGCGTCAGCGTCAGCGACACCAGCGCCGACACGCCGATGGCCAGCGTCAGGGTGGTGGCGAACTCATGCAGCAGGCGGCCGAGGATGCCGCGCAGGAACAGCAGCGGGATGAACACGGCGACCAGGGAGAGGCTGATCGACAGCACGGTGAAGCCGATCTGGCGGGCGCCACGGATGGCGGCGGCCATCGGCTGCTCGCCGTGCTCGATGTGGCGGACGATGTTTTCGATCATCACGATGGCGTCGTCGACCACGAAGCCGACCGAGATGGTGATTGCCAGCAGCGAGAAGTTGTCGAGCGCGAAGCCGCACGCCCACATCGCCACCAGGGTTCCGGCGATGGACAGCGGCACGGTGACGGCGGCGGCGATGATCGGCACCGCGCGGCGCATGAACACCATCACCACCAGCAGTACCAGGGCCACGGTGATGAGCAGGGTGATCGAGATGTCGTGGACGCTGGCGCGGATGGTCGCGGTGCCCTCGGTCAGGATGGTGATCTTGATGTCGGGCGGGATGTAGGTAGCGAGTTGCGGCAGCACCGCGCGGATGGCGTCGACCGTCTCGATGATGTTGGCGTCGGCCAGCTTGGTGATGTTGAGCAGGATCGCCGGCTTGTCGCCGAACGAGGCGGCGAGGCGGGCGTTGGCCAGCCCGTCCACCACGCTGGCGACATCGGACAGGCGGGTGACCGCGCCGCCGTTGTTCTTCAGCACCAGGCCGCGATAGTCGGCGGCGGCGCGGAGCTGGCCGTTGATGGCGATGCTCTCGGAGCGGTCCGGTCCCTCGAAGCCGCCGATAGCGCCGTTGACGTTGGCGGCGCGGATGGCGGCGTACACCTGCTGCGACGACAGATGCGCCGCCGCCAGCGCCGCAGGGTCCAGCCGCACCCGCACCGCCGGTTTCTCCGCGCCGTTCACCGTGACCTGGCTGACGCCCGGCACCTGGCTCAGCCGCTGGCCCAGCACGGTGTCGGCGGCGTCGTAGATCTGGCCGAGCGAGCGTGAGTCCGAGGTCAGCGCGATGGTCATCACCGGCGCCTGGGCCGGGTTGAACTTGCGGAAGAACGGCCGCGTCGGCAGGTCGGACGGCAGGTCGGCGGTGGCGGCGTTGATCGCCGCCTGCACGTCGTGGGCGACGCTGTCGAGGTTCCGGTCGATGTCGAACTGCACGATGATGGTGGCGGTGCCGCTGCCGCTGATGGAGGTCAGCTCGGTGACGCCGGCGATCTCGCCCAGGCGGCGTTCCAGCGGCGCCGAGATCGAGGTCGCCATCGTCTCCGGCTCGGCGCCGGGGCGGTTGGCGAACACCACGATGGTGGGGATGTCGACGCTGGGAAGTGGCGCCACCGGCAGTGCCAGATAGGCGATGAGGCCGGCGATCAGCAGCCCGACCGACAGCAGCGTGGTGCCTATCGGCCGCGCGATGAACAGGCCGGAGAAGCTCACTCCGCCGCCACCGGCGCGCGATCGCCGCCCAGCCGCAGCCGCAGCCGCTCGAACGCCAGGTAGATCGACGGCGTGGTGTAGAGCGTCAGCAACTGGCTGAGCAGCAGGCCGCCGACGATGGTGACGCCGAGCGGGAAGCGCAGCTCGCTGCCGGTGCCCTGTTCCAGCACCAGCGGCAACGCGCCGAGCAGGGCGGCGGCGGTGGTCATCATGATCGGGCGGAAGCGCAGCAGGCAGGCTTCCTCGATGGCGGCGGCGGGCGACAGGCCGCGCGAGCGTTCGGCGTCGAGCGCGAAGTCGATCATCATGATGGCGTTCTTCTTGACGATGCCCATCAGCAGCACGACGCCGACCACCGCCACCAGCGACAGGTCCTGTCCAACCAGCATCAGCGCCAGTAGCGCGCCGATGCCGGCCGAGGGCAGCGTGGAGAGGATGGTGATCGGGTGGATGAAGCTCTCGTACAGCACGCCCAGCACGATGTAGATGACGACGATGGCGGCCAGGATCAGGTACGGCTCGCTGGCCAGCGAGGTCTGGAACTCGGCGGCGTCGCCGGAGTAGCTGCCGGAGACGGTGGCCGGCATCCCGATCTCCCGCTCCGCCGCGCGCACCAGCGGCACCACGTCGCCGAGCGAGGCGCCGGGGGCGATGTTGAAGCTGAGCGTCA
Organism: Rhodospirillales bacterium; assembly: GCA_043746535.1. Lineage (GTDB taxonomy): Bacteria > Pseudomonadota > Alphaproteobacteria > Acetobacterales > Acetobacteraceae > CAVRQM01. The sequence continues at coordinate 2,307 of JAYTQW010000257.1, read as the reverse complement.
CCGCCGGGAACTGCTGGTCGTGGGTGATGACCAGGGGGGCCACGGTGCGCGTGATGGTGGCGATGGCGGGCAGCGGCACCTGGGCCGCGATGCCGCCGGTGGGCGTGCCGGGGAAGCGCAGCGCCCGCAACGAGTTCGGGTCGCGCCGCCAGGCGGGATCGGCCTCCAGCACCACGCGGTACTGGTTGGACTGGGCGAAGATGGTGGAGACCTGGCGCTGGCCGTAGCTGTCGTAGAGCACGTCCTGCACCGCCTGCATCGACACGCCCAGCCGCATCGCCAGGTCGCGGTCGACCGTCACCAGGCTGCGGAAGCCGCGGTCCTGCTGGTCGGTGGCGACGTCGCGCAGCGACGGCTCGGCCTGGAGGCGGGCCAGCAGGCGGGGCGCCCACAGCCCGAGTTCGGCGGCGTCGGTGTCGACCAGCGTGTACTGGTACTGGGTGCGCGAGACGCGGGTGCTGAGCTGGATGTCCTGCACCGCCTGCATATACACCGACAGGCCGGGGATGCCGGCCAGCGCCGCCTGCAACCGCGCAGCGACCTGGGTGGCGGTGGCGCTGCGGGCGGCGCGCGGCACCAGGGCGATGGTCAGGCGGCCGGTGTTGGGCGTCGGGTTGATCTCGCCGGCGCCGACGAAGCTGGTCACGTCGGCCACCGCTGGGTCGCGCCGCACGATCGCGGCGGCGCGCATGTTGAGCGCGTTCAGGCTGGCGATCGAGATGCTCTGCTCGCCCTCGGTCACGGCGATGATGAGGCCGGTGTCCTGCACCGGCAGGAAGCCCTTCGGCACCACGACGTACAGCGCCACGGTGCCGACCAGGGTGGCGGCGGCGACCAGCAGCATCAGGCCCTGATGGCGCAGCGACCATTCCAGGGTGCGCCGGTAGCCGGCCAGGGTGCGGACGAAGCCGGCCTCGAATTGCCGCGCCAGCCAGCCCGGACGCTCCTGCCCGATCGGGCGCAGCAGGCGGGCCGCCATCATCGGCGTCAGCGTCAGCGAAACCACCGCCGAGACGACGACCGCGACCGTCAGCGTCACCGCGAACTCGCTGAACAGGCGTCCGACCACGCCGGGCATGAACAGCAGCGGGATGAACACGGCGACCAGCGAGACCGTCAGCGAGACGATGGTGAAGCCGATCTGGCCGGCGCCCCGGAACGCCGCCTGCAACGGGGCCACCCCCTCCTCGATGTAGCGCACGATGTTCTCGATCATGACGATGGCGTCGTCGACCACGAAGCCGGTGCCGACGGTGAGCGCCATCAGCGAGAGGTTGTCCAGGCCATAGCCGAGCCACGACATGACGCCGAAGGTGCCGATCAGGCTGAGCGGCAGCGCCACGGCGGGGATCAGCGTCGCCCGCCAGGTGCGCAGGAACATGAAGATCACGCCGATCACCAGCACGATCGCCAGGATCAGCGTGTACTGCACGTCGGCGACGCTGGCGCGGATGGTGGTGGTGCGGTCGGAGACAATGGTGAGCGAGACGCCGGCGGGCAGGCTGCGCCGCAGGTCGGGCAGCGCGGCCCGCAGCCGGTCCACCGTCTGCACGATGTTGGCGCCGGGCTGGCGCTGGATGTCCAGCACCACGGCGGGGCGGCCCTTGTAGCTGGCGGCGACGCGCTCGTTCTCGACGCCGCTGGTGGCGGCGCCGACATCCGACAGCTTGACCGAGGCGTTGCCGCGCCAGGCGATGACCAGGCCGTTATAGGCGGCGGGATCGGTCAACTGGTCGTTGGCGCCGATCGCCGTGGACTGGCGCGGGCCGTCGAAGCCGCCCTTGGCGCCGTTGGCGTTGGCCGCCGCGATGGCGGTTCGCACGTCCTCCATCGACAGGCCATAGATCGCCAGCCGGGCCGGATCGACCCGTATGCGCACGGCCGCGCGCATGTTGCCCTGCACGGTGACGCGGCCCACGCCGTCGATCTGCGACAGCTTCGGCTGCAACAGCGTGTCGGCGGCGTCGCTGACACGCTCGATGGCGACCGCGTCCGATTGCAGCACCAGGGTCAGGATCGGCGCGTCGGCCGGGTTCACCTTGGAATAGACCGGCGGGTACGGCAGCCCCTGCGGCAGCGTGCCGGCGGCGGCGTTGATCGCCGCCTGCACGTCCTGCGCCGCGCTGTCGATGTCGCGCGACAGCAGGAAGCGCAAGGTGACCTGGCTGGTGCCCTCGCTGCTGATCGAGGTCATCGAGCTCAGTCCGGTGATCTGGCCGAACTGGCGTTCCAGCGACGCGGTGATGAGCGTCGCCATGGTGTCCGGGCTGGCTCCCGGTAGCTGCGTCGTCACCTGGATGGTCGGGA
>JAYTQW010000256.1:0-3795 GCA_043746535.1 Rhodospirillales bacterium | reverse complement strand
ATGGCTTGCGAGCCGTCGAACATGACCTTGGCGCCGTGGGCATGCGCGATCCGCACGATCCGTTCGGCCGGCGTGACGGTGCCCAGGACGTTGGACATGTGGGTCATCGCGACCAGTCCGACCTTGCCGTCGTCCAACAAACGCTCGAAAGCCTCCATGTCGAGTTCGCCATGATCGGAGATCGGCGCCACCCGCAATTCGATCCCGTGAGAATCACGCAACAACTGCCATGGAACGATGTTGGAGTGATGCTCCATCGCGGAGATTACGACCGCCTGGCCCGGTTTCAGAACCCCGCGTCCGTAACTGTTTGCGACCAGGTTCATCGACATCGTGCTGCCGCTGGTGATGACTACTTCCGCTCGGTCGCGCGCGTTCATCAGTTTCGCGACCGCGTCGCGGGCGGCTTCGTAGGCGTCGGTCGTGCGCTCACTCATCCAGTGCAGGCCGCGATGGACGTTGGCGTACTGGGTCTCCATGACGCCCACCATGGCGTCGATCACCGCGCGCGGCTTCTGGGCGGAGGCGGCGCTGTCGAGGAACACCAGCGGCTTTCCGCGCACGCTCTGCGACAGGATCGGGAACTCGGCGCGGATCGCCGCCAGATCGAGGCCAGCCAGATTCAGGCCAGCGGGAAGGGTCATGTCGTTCATGGCAAACGCCTCGTCCAACGCCGGTCCACCGCTGCTTCCAGCATGGCGCGTCCGGCAACATGTGCGATCGGGTCCAGCGCCTCGGTCAGGAAGGCGCGGATCAGCAGGGAGCGCGCGTCCTCGGCGGGCACGCCGCGGCTGCGCAGGTAGAACAACTGCTCGGCATCCAGTTCGCCGACGGTGGCGCCGTGGCTGCATTTTACGTCGTCGGCGTAGATCTCGAGCTGCGGCTTGCTGTCGATCTCGGCATCCGGCGACAGCAGCAACGCCTGGTTCATCTGGTAGCCGTCGGTCTTCTGCGCCACCCGCGCGACCTCGATCTTGCCCTGGAACACGCCGCGCGACCGCCCGGCCAGCACGTTCTTGACCGTCTGGCGGGAGGCGCAGGACGGCGCGTCATGGGAGACGACGGTGGTGAAGTCGGCGTGCTGACTGCCATCGAGCAACTGCGCCGCGTTCAGGTGCACCGCACCGCCGGCGCCGCTCAGCCGGGCATGGACCTCCATCCGCGCCAGCCGGGCGCCGAGCGTCAGCGCAAAGCTGTCATAGGTGCCGCGCGCGGCGATGTCCGCGTACAGGGTCGAGAGATGGAACGCCTCCAGGGCCTCGTCCTGCAACCGCAGATGCGTGAGCGTCGCGTCCTCGCCGATCTCGAAGTCGAACACCGGGCTGTGCAGGTAGGTGCCCTCGCCGGCGGACAGCTCGATCAGGGTGAAGCGGGCAGCGGCATCCAGCCGCACGCTGTGGCGCGGGTGGAACGACACCGGGCGGCCATGCGCGTCGCTGCCCAGGCTGGCCAGGATCACGGTGCCGCCGTCGACCCCCGCCGCCACGTCGATCGCGACACCGTCCTGCGCCAGCATGGTGTTGAGCGCCACCAGCTTTTCCGGACTCCCGCTCGGACGCGGGCCGAAGCGCGGCGTCCCGGTGCGCACGGTGATCCCGACCGGCAGATCGGACAGCTCGCGGCGGAAACGGCCGTCGATGAACACCAGGCGCGGCCCCTCGATCTCCGGCAGGCGGGCCAGCAACGCCGCATGGTCGCTCAGCGGCATCACCGGCTCGGCGAACTCGATGTCGGCCAGCGGGCGTAACTGCGTATAGCGCCATGCCTCCTCGCGCGGGCCGGGCAGGCCGTGCGCGCGCCACGCCGCGGCGGCCAGGTCGCGGGCGGCGAGGTCGCCGTGCATCCGCTGCCGCAGTCCCTCGAAACGGCCGAGGAAATGCTGGGCGGTGGTCTGCAACGCGGTCGGCGCGGGCAGGGGGGCGCTCATGCGGCGGCGGCCACAATCTCGGCGTAGCCGTTCGCCTCCAGCTCGCGCGCCAGTTCCGGGCCACCCGAGCGGACGATGCGGCCCGCCGAGAGCACATGCACCCGGTCCGGCACGATATGGTCGAGCAGGCGCTGGTAGTGGGTGATGACCACGGCGGAAAAATCCGGGCCGCGCATGGCGTTGACGCCGTCCGCCACCACCTTCAGCGCGTCGATGTCGAGGCCGCTGTCGGTCTCGTCCAGGATGGCCAGCTTCGGGCGCAGGATCGCCATCTGCAACACCTCGTTGCGCTTCTTCTCGCCGCCGGAGAAGCCGACGTTGACGTTGCGCTTCAGCATGTCGTCGGGCATCGCCAGCCGCTTGGTCTCGGCCCGCGCGAGCTTCAGGAACTGCACCGCGTCCAGCTCCGGCTCGCCCCGCGCGCGCTTCAGCGCGTTCAGGGCGGTGCGCAGGAAGTTGGCGTTGCCGACGCCGGGCAGCTCGACCGGGTACTGGAACGCCAGGAACAGCCCGGCGGCGGCGCGCGCCTCCGGCTCCAGCGCCAGCAGGTCGATATCATCGAACGTCGCGGTGCCGCCCGTCACCTCATAGCCGTCGCGGCCCGACAGCACGTAGGACAGCGTGGACTTGCCCGACCCGTTCGGGCCCATGATGGCGTGGACCTCGCCGTCCGGCACTTCCAGGTCGACGCCGCGCAGGATCGGCTTGTCGCCGACATTGGCGCTGAGGTTGCTGATCCGCAGCATCAGCCCACCGAGCCTTCCAGGCTCACGGCCAGCAGCTTCTGCGCTTCCACGGCGAACTCCATCGGCAGTTCCTTCAGCACGTCCTTGCAGAACCCGTTCACGATCATGCCGACCGCATCCTCCTCCGACAGCCCGCGCTGGCGGCAGTAGAACAACTGGTCGTCGGCGATCTTGCTGGTGGTGGCCTCGTGCTCCAGCTTCGCGGTCGGATTGCGGCTCTCGATGTAGGGCACCGTGTGCGCGCCGCATTGGTCGCCGATCAGCAGGCTGTCGCACTGGGTATGGTTCCGCGCGCCATGCGCCTTCGGCATGATCCGCACCAGGCCGCGATAGGTGTTGTCGGAGTGCCCGGCGCTGATGCCCTTGCTGACGATGGTGCTGCGGGTGTTGCGGCCGATATGGATCATCTTGGTGCCGGTGTCGGCCTGCTGGTAGTTGTTGGTGACCGCCACCGAGTAGAACTCGCCCACGCTGTCGTCGCCCTGCAAGATGCAGCTCGGGTATTTCCAGGTGATCGCGGAACCCGTCTCCACCTGCGTCCAGCTTATTTTGCTGCGGGCGCCTCGGCAGGCGCCGCGCTTGGTGACGAAGTTGTAGATGCCGCCCTTTCCGTTCGCATCGCCCGGATACCAGTTCTGCACCGTGCTGTACTTGATGCTGGCGTCGTCCATGGCGACCAGCTCGACCACGGCGGCGTGCAACTGGTTCTCGTCGCGCATCGGCGCGGTGCAGCCTTCGAGGTACGAGACGGAGGCGCCGGCCTCGCAGACGATCAGCGTGCGCTCGAACTGGCCGGTGTTCTGGGCATTGATGCGGAAGTAGGTGGACAGCTCCATCGGGCAGCGCACGCCCTTGGGGATGAACACGAAGCTGCCGTCGGTGAACACCGCCGAGTTCAGCGCCGCGAAGTAGTTGTCGCCGGCCGGGACCACGCTGCCGAGGTACTGCTTGACCAGCTCGGGATGCTCGCGCACCGCCTCGCTGATCGGGCAGAAGATGACGCCGGCCTTGGTCAGCGTGGCCTTGAAGGTAGTCGCCACCGAGACGCTGTCGAACACCGCGTCGACCGCGTATTTCGGCGCCCCCTGAACCCCGGCCAGAACTTCCTGCTCCCGCAAGGGG
>JAYTQW010000255.1:0-1670 GCA_043746535.1 Rhodospirillales bacterium | reverse complement strand
GGCGCTGCGCAGGGTGGCGTCGTCGATCTCCATCTCGATGCCGATGGCCACCGCCGCCAGCGCGTTCTGCACGTTGTGCGCCCCCAGCATCGGCAGGCGAAACGGCCCCATCTTGCGGCTGCGGCCACGCGCGGGGTCGGCCACCGCGACCTCGAACGTGGCGCCCATGCGGTCCATCACCAGCCGCTCGGCGCGCACGTTGGCCTGCGGGCTGAAGCCGTAGGTGACGACGCGGCGGTCGGACAGGCGCGGGATCATCTGCTGCACGCCTGGATGGTCGGCGCATAACACGGCAAAGCCGTAGAACGGGATGTTCTGCACGAACTGGTCGTAGCCGGCGACCATCGCCTCCGCCGTGCCCCAATGGTCCAGATGCTCCGGGTCCATGTTGGTGACGACGGCGATGGTGGCGGGCAGGCGCAGGAAGCTGCCGTCGCTCTCGTCGGCCTCGACCACCATCCACTCGCCGGCCCCCATGCGCGTGTTGGTGCCATAGGCGTTGACGATGCCGCCGTTGATGACGGTGGGATCGAGGTGCGCGGCTTCCAGCACGGTCGCGATCAGGCTGGTGGTGGTGGTCTTGCCGTGGGTGCCGCCGACCGCGATGGCCCAGCGCAGCCGCATCAGCTCCGCCAGCATCTCGGCCCGGCGCACCACGGGTATCAGCCGCGAACGCGCCGACGCCACCTCGGGGTTGTCCGATTTCACCGCCGTCGACACCACCACCACGCGGGCGCTGCCAAGGTTGGCGGCATCATGGCCGATGGCGACCGGGATGCCGGACTCGCGCAGCCGGCGCACGTTGGCGCTGTCGGCGATGTCGCTGCCCTGCACCTCGTAGCCGAGCGTGTGCAGCACCTCGGCGATGCCGGACATGCCGATACCGCCGATGCCGACGAAGTGGATCACGCCGATGGTGAGCGGGAGCGCCCTCATGCCGATATCTCCCGCAACAACGCCAGCGTGGCGTCCGCGAGGGCTGCGGCGGCATGCGGGCGTCCCTGGGCGGCGGCGGCGTAGGCGGCGGCCACGAGTCTTGCGGGGGTGGACAGCAACTCCGTCAGCAGGGCCGCCAGCGCCGGTGCGGAAAACTGCGCCTGCGCCAGCAGCCACGCGGCGCCGGCATCGGCCAGGCCGCGCGCGTTGGCGCTCTGGTGGTCGTCGATCGCACCTGGCAGCGGCACCAGGACGGCCGGGCGTCCGGCCACCGCCAGTTCGGCCACGGTGGACGCGCCGGCGCGCGCGATCACCAGATGCGCCCGCGCCAGCAGCGCCGGCATGTCGGAGAAGAACGAGGCCAACTCGGCGGAGATTCCTTCACTTGCATAGGCGGCGCGCACCCGCTCCAGATCCTCGGCACGGCATTGCTGCGTCACACGCAGCCGTCCGCGCAGGCCAGGAGCGAGCAACGCCAGCGCCGGCGGCACCACGTCGCTGAACACGCGGGCACCCAGCGAGCCGCCCAGCACCAGCAATTGGATATGCTCGCCCGGTGCCGCATAGCTCTGGCCAGCGAGTGCGGCGATGGCCGGGCGCACCGGGTTGCCGAGCAGTTCGTGGCGAGTGCCGGTGGGCAGGCGGGTGGTGCCGGGCAGGCTCAGCGCCAGCAGGTCGCAGCGTCCCGCCAGCGCGCGGTTGGCGCGGCCGAGCACCGCGTTCTGTTCGTGCAG
>JAYTQW010000254.1:0-2159 GCA_043746535.1 Rhodospirillales bacterium | reverse complement strand
GTGCCCTGCTCGGTCTCCATGCGACGGCGGAACTGCCCGAACAACGGGTCGTCGGGATGGAACACCAGGGCGCGCTGCGAATCGTACGGCCCGGCATGGGGATCGACCCGCGTGGCGCGCGCCACCATCTGCTCCAGCCAGGGCCGCGAGCGGATGTGGGTGAGGGCCGCGACCACGGCGACCTCCGGCACGTCCAACCCCTCGTACGCCATCGCCACGGTGATCAGGATCGAGGGTTCCGGCTGCGACCGGAACGCCGCCAGCGCCTCGTGCGCGCGCGGCATGTCGGAGGTGGCGAGCTGCGCCACCGCCTCGCCCCGCGCCGCCGGCACCCAGCCGCGCACCAGTTGCAGGTAGTGCCGCGCGGCAGTCTGGTCGGGCGCCACCACCAGCAGCTTGCCCAGGCCCCGTCCCGGTGCCCCCACGGCCAGCCCACGCTCCCGCCGGCGACGTGCGCGCAGGTCGCGTATGGCGAGGAACGCCTGCCGCAGCAGCGCCTCCGCGAAGCCGGTGCGCAGGGCCGTGAACAGCGCCGGGCGCGTGGTCTCCTGCGGGAAGGCGGCGGCGAGCCGGTGGGGGCCGAGTTCGGTGCCGGCCTCGTCGCGCCAGCTCGCCTCGCCGTCGAGTGCCCCGAACGTGACCGGCAGCACCGCGCGCTCCGACAGCGCCTGCGCGCGGGAGTAGCCGACCACCGCCCAGCCCGGCGCGTCCAGCGCCACCTCGCGCGTCCGCGCCCGAGGGCCACGGCGGTAGGGCAGCCACAGGATGCCTTTGCCGTCCGCCCGCTCCAGCGTGCCGGACAGCAGCAGGCGCACGGCGGCGCACTCGAACAGCGGCAGGATGGCGCGCGACCAGGCGCTGGCCGGGTCGTCGCTGGCCGGATTGTCGCGCTCGGGTCGCTCCGCCGCCGTCGCCGGGTCGGTGTCGGCCAAGGCGGGAAGGTGATGCACCTCGTCGACCACCAGCAGGGTGCGGTGGCGGCGGAACTCGGCCAGATGCAGGTCCGGGGCGGCGGCGACCGCCTGGTAGGTGGTGATGTATCCCGCCAGGCCGCGCGACGGGTCGGGCGCGTTGTCGGCGGCGCGCACCGCCAGCCCATGCCCCAGGGCCACGCGCCAGGCCGGGTCGGCGAACGCCTCCTCCGCTTGCAGGCGCAGGGTGTCGCGTGGCACCACCCAGCACACCCGCTCGACGGCGCCGGCCGCGATCAGGCGGGCGGCGGCGATCACCGGCAGCAGCGACTTGCCCCCGCCCGGGGTCACGGCGGCCAGGATGTCGCGTATCCCGGGCGCGTCACCGGCGGCGATGGCCGCGACGACGGCGCTCAGTTGGGCCTGATGGGTGCGAAGGGCACGAGGAAATGTCTGCAAACTGTCGAGTCTCTGCAAGGGAGGCAGAGCAAGTCTGGGCTATTCGGCTGCCACTGTGAATCCCCAAAGCACGGCGGCCACGATGCGGTTCGGCGTGGCGGCGCCGGCGCTACGTCAGCCGGCCACGGGCGGCGACCGGAACCTGCTCGATCACCTGCCCGCCCGACACCAGCGCCACGCTGTCGAACAGGTTGGAGACGACGCAGGCATGGTTGGGGATGATGCGGATGCGCGCGCCGATGTGCGGCCGCGCGGCGCAGCCGGACAGGTCGAGCACGCCGTGCTCCTCGCTGAGGCTGACGATCCTGGCCTGCGGGTACTCGACCACATGGCCGAACCCGTCCATTCCCAGCGTGTCGCTGCTCAACGCCTTCGATCCGGCGTCGATCACCGCGCGGTCGGGGACAGGGCGGCTGACCACGGTCGCGAGCACGCTCAGCGCGCAGTCGTCCAGGCCGCCGACGCCGCGCGCCACCTGGTAGCGGTCGAGGTAGATGTAGGTGCCGGGCCGGTACTCGGTGATGATGCCCGCCGCGTCGGCGCGGAACAGGTCGGGCGTGCCGCCGCTGGAGACCACGCGCGGTCGCAGGCCATGGGCGGCAAGACGCGCTACCGCCTCCGCCAGCCAGGCCAGCACCGCATCCGCCTGGCCGGCGGCGGGGTAGGTCATCAGCCCGGCGAAGCGCAACCCCGGCGCCGCGTCGATCAGGCGGGCCAGTTCCGCCGCCTGTTCCGGCGTCTGCACGCCGCAGCGGCCCATGCCGGTGTCGCACTCGACCAGCACCGGCA
>JAYTQW010000253.1:0-1577 GCA_043746535.1 Rhodospirillales bacterium | reverse complement strand
GCCGCGCATTACGATCGCGCCATCCGCGCCGGCCAGCGTGCCGAGGCGGCGACCGTCTGCGTCCATGTCGCCACCATATCCGGCGCCGACCTCGGGCCGCGCGGCGGCCCGGCGCGCATCGTCGGCTTCGTCACCGCAGCACCCGGGCGCATGTCCGGGCGTGGCCAGGCGTTCGGCGACGGTGAGATCGAGACGCTCTACGTGCTGGACGACTGGCGCGAACGCGGGTTGGGCCGCCGCCTGATCCGCGCCGCCGCCCTGCAACTGCGCGAGCAGGGCTGCCGCTCGGTGTTCCTGTGGGTGCTGCGCGAAAACCCGAGCCGCTGGTTCTACGCCCGCCTGGGTGGCCGCGCCGCCGCCGAGGGCGTGGTCCAGGTCGGCGGCGCATCGGTGGTGCAGACCGCCTATGTCTGGGACCCGATCGACCGCTTGGCACTCGCCACCTCCGCCTCCCCATAGGGCGGGATAATTTCAGGGAGATGAAATCGTCTCGTCCTGTGTCTCTGTTCGATCGCGTGACTCAGGCCTCTCGGCGATGCCGCCTTCGGTCATCACACTGCAACGAGGATTTCCGCCGATGAGCGACTACCCGCCTCCGCTCGAACTGGCCGGCGACCGCATCCTCATTCTCGATTTCGGCAGCCAGGTGACGCAACTGATCGCCCGCCGGGTGCGCGAGGCCGGGGTCTATTGCGAGATTTGGCCGTACTCCGCCGATGCCGGACGCATCCGCGCCTGGGAGCCACGCGGCATCATCCTGTCCGGCGGCCCGGCCAGCGTGCTGGAGGGCGAAAGCCCGCGCGCGCCGGAGGCGGTGTTCGAGATGGGCGTGCCGGTGCTGGCGATCTGCTACGGCCAGCAGGCGATGGTGGCGCAACTCGGCGGCGAGGTGGAGGGCGGCCACCACCGCGAGTTCGGCCGCGCCTTCGTCGATGTGGTGGAGCCATGCGCGCTGTTCCGCGGCGTATGGGAACGCGGCGCCCGCGAGCAGGTGTGGATGAGCCACGGCGACCGCGTGACCCGCCTGCCGCCCGGCTTCCGTGTCGTCGCCACCAGCGAGGGCGCTCCGTTCGCCATCATCGCCGATGAGAATCGCCGCTTCTATGGCCTGATGTTCCACCCGGAGGTGGTCCATACCCCGCACGGCGCGCAACTGCTCGCCCGCTTCGTGCGCGACATCGCCGGCTGTGGCGGCGACTGGACCATGGCCGGCTTCCGCGAGGCCGAGATCGGCCGCATCCGCGCCCAGGTCGGCGACGGGCGGGTGATCTGTGGCCTGTCCGGCGGCGTCGACAGTTCGGTGGCCGCCGTGCTGATCCATCGCGCCATCGGCGAGCAACTCACCTGCATCTTCGTCGACACTGGATTGCTGCGCGCCGGCGAGGCAGGGGACGTGGTGGCCAACTTCCGCGACCGCTTCAACATGGCCCTGGTGCATGTCGACGCGCGCACGCTGTTCCTCGACGCGCTGGAGGGCATCAGCGACCCCGAGACCAAGCGCAAGACCATCGGCCGCCTGTTCATCGAGGTGTTCGAGGCCGAGGCGGTGAAACTGGGCGGCGCCGACTTCCTGGCGC
>JAYTQW010000252.1:0-2763 GCA_043746535.1 Rhodospirillales bacterium | reverse complement strand
TGCCGGTGGACAGCGAGCACAACGCGGTGTTCCAGGCGATGGCCGACGGCCAGCGCGAGCAGGTCGAGCGCATCACCCTGACCGCGTCCGGCGGCCCGTTCCGCACGTCGACGATGGAGGAAATGCGCCTTGCCGGGCCGGAGGCGGCATTGCGCCACCCGGTCTGGTCGATGGGCGCCAAGATCAGCATCGACAGCGCCACCATGATGAACAAGGGCCTGGAGCTGATCGAGGCGGCGCATCTGTTCGCGCTGCCGAGCGAGCGCATCGATGTGCTGGTGCATCCGCAATCGGTCATCCACGGCATGGCGCACTACCGCGACGGCAGCGTGATGGCGCAGCTCGGCAGCCCCGACATGCGGGTGCCGATCGCGCACGCGCTGGCGTGGCCGGCGCGGATCGCCACCGGGGCGCCGCGACTGGATCTCGCGGCACTCGGCCGGCTGGAGTTCTCGGCCCCGGATACGCGGCGGTTCCCGGCCTTGGCGGTGGCGCGCGCGGCGCTGGTCGCGGGCGGCGCCGCGCCGGCCATCCTGAACGCCGCCAACGAGGTCGCGGTGGCGGCGTTCCTGGCGCGAAAGATCGGCTTCCTCGATATCGTCGGGGTGGTGGAGCAAACGCTCGCGGCCACCCATATTCATGAAGTGGTAACCTTAACCGAAGTATTGGCGACGGATGCCGCCGCGCGTGAGATGGCGGCCGCCTTCGCCGACGCCCGCGCCCGGACTGCCGCTTGAGTCGCGAGCGGACGCCAGGCTCATCCAGAAAGGATAGATACGGTGTTTCACGCTCTGCCGGCCCCGCTGAACTCGCTGGTGCCGTTCGTCATCGTGCTGGGCGTGCTCGTTTTCGTCCATGAGCTGGGCCATTACTGGGCCGCGCGCCTGGTCGGCGTGCATGTGGAGGCGTTCTCGGTCGGCTTCGGGCCGGTCATCGCCAGCCGGACCGACCGTCGCGGCACCGTCTGGCGCATCTCGCTGTTGCCGCTCGGCGGCTACGTGAAGCTGCACGGGCAGGAGCGGCCGGAAGATACGACTCCCGAGGCGCGGGCCGCATGGCAGGCCGGGCGCACGTTCCACGAGAAGAGCGTCGGGCGGCGCGCCATCGTCATCGCCGCCGGGCCAGTTGCCAACTTCGTGCTGGCGGCGGTGCTGTACGCGGGCCTGTTCGCCACCGCTGGCCGTCCGGTGACACTGCCGGTGATCGGCAAGGTCGCCGAGAACAGCGCCGCCGCCCATGCCGGCCTGCTCACCGGGGACCTGGTGACGCAGATCGATGGCCAGAAGGTGCGCGTGTTCCAGGATATCTTCCGTCTCGTCTCCGCCCGCCCGGCGCAGCGGATCACGCTGACGATCCATCGTGGCGACGCCGACCAGACGTTGACCGCGACGACCGACACGCGCGATCTGGATGGCCACCGCATCGGCGCGTTGGGCGTCACCGCGCGAGACACCGCGTTCCAGCGCATGGCGCCGGGTGCGGCGGTGGTCGGCGGCGTGGCCGAGGTGTGGAACGTCACGCGCGGCTGGGCGACCGGGCTGTACCAGCTCGTCACCGGGCGGGCCAGCGCCGACGACCTGGGCGGGCCGCTGCGCATCGCCCAGCTCTCCGGCCAGGTGGCGGCGATCGGGTTCGCCAATCTGGTGGCGTTCATTGCGGTGCTGTCGGTCAACCTGGGCCTAGTCAACCTGATCCCGATCCCGATCCTCGACGGCGGCCACCTGTTCTTCTACGCGGTCGAGGCGGCGCGCGGCCGGCCGTTGCCGCAGCGCGCGCTGGAGTTCGGCTTTCGCGCCGGGATGGCGCTGATTGCGGCGCTGTTCGTGTTCGTCACCTGGAAAGACCTCGGCCATCTCGGCGTGGTGCACTGGGTCGCCAGCCTGATTGGCTGAGGTTCGATCCTTCAATTGAGGCAACGAGTGCGCCGTGGGTAGCGCGGCGCGGAGGGGACGGCTATCCTCGGCACGTCGAGCGGCCCGGTTTGATCGAATTGGCTTGGTTCCGCGGAGCGACAAGGACTCGGTTGGCTGTCTCGATCCGCGGGGCGGCGCTGCGTTGGGGGTATCGCCTTTGGTTTGCAACCGCGCCGCGTGGCTTCTGCTCGCCCGCACTGGACTGGTCGTATCCGTCGCACTGCCGATGGCGTTGCCGGCGTGGCCCACCGAGGCGGCGGTCCAGGACCAGGCCAGCGCCCGCCGCGCTGTCCGGGCCGCCGTCCCGCCAGCGCGCGGGGCGCCTGTCGCCACGCCCGCTCCGGCGACCGGCGGCGACATCGCCGACATCCGCGTCACCGGCAACCAACGCATCGAGGTGGGCACCATCCGCTCCTACATGCTGGTGCAGCCGGGCGACCCGTTCGACCCGGACCGCATGGACCGCAGCCTGAAGACGCTTTACGCCACCGGCCTGTTCAGCGACGTGAACCTGCGCCGCGACGGCAATATTCTGGTGGTCAGCGTGGTCGAGAACCCGATCGTCAACCGCATCGTGTTCGAGGGCAACCACAAGCTGACCGACGATCAGCTCCGCCCCGAGTTGCAGTTGCGCAGCCGCGCCGTGTTCACGCCGGCGCTGGCGCAGGCCGACCGCCAGCGCATCCTCAACCTGTACGCGCGACGTGGCCGCTTCGCCGCCCAGGTCGAGCCGCAGATCATCAAGCTGGACCAGAACCGGGTCAACCTGGTCTATAAGATCACCGAGGGCGCCTCCACGCTGATCAGCCGCATCGCCTTCGTCGGCAACCACGCGTTCAGCGAGGGCCGC
>JAYTQW010000251.1:0-4147 GCA_043746535.1 Rhodospirillales bacterium | reverse complement strand
ATATCGAGGAGGTGTGGCACGGCCTGTTGCCGCCCTATGGCGGCCTGTTCGCCTGGATCGAGGGCCATGGCGAGCGGCCCGACCCGGCCGGCGCCCCGGTGTTCCGCCCGCCGATGCTGGCGCATCCGCTGGAGGCGCCGGACATTGCCGGCTTGAACGCCAGCGCCTATCGCGCCGAGTGGAAATGGGACGGCACGCGCGTGCAACTGGTGGCGACCCCTGGCGGCAAGCGCATCTACTCGCGCGGCGCCGAGGACATCTCCGGCGGTTTCCCCGACATACTCGGCGCGATGGACTTCGATGCGGTGCTGGACGGCGAGTTGCTGGTGCGCCGCGACGAAGAGGACGTGGCCCCGTTCGCCGACTTGCAGCAGCGGCTGAACCGCAAGCTGGTCAGCGCCAAAATGTTGCGCGACTACCCGGTGATGGTGCGGCTGTACGACCTGCTGTTCGACGGCGCCGAGGATCTGCGCCCGCTGCCGTTCGACCAGCGCCGCGCCCGGCTGGAGGCGTGGTTCGCGCGGACGCGGCCGGCCCGGATGGATTTGTCGGCGATGATCCCGTTTGCCTCGCTGGCCGACCTGTCCGCCCTGCGCGACGGCGCCCGCGCGGCGGCGATCGAGGGATTGATGCTCAAGCGGGGCGACAGCGCCTATGTGCCGGGGCGGCCGAAGGGGCTGTGGTGGAAGTGGAAGCGGGCGCCGCTGACCATCGACGCGGTGATGATGTATGCGCAGCGCGGGCACGGCAAGCGCAGCAGCTACTACTCCGACTACACGTTCGGCCTGTGGCGCGACAACGCCGACGGCTCGCGCGACCTGCTGCCGGTGGGCAAGGCGTATTCCGGGTTCACCGACCAGGAGCTCGCGTTCCTGGACAAATGGGTGCGCAACCACACCACCGCCCGGTTCGGCCCGGTGCGGGAGGTGGAGCGCGGGCTGGTGCTGGAGATCGCCTTCGACGCGGCGCAGCTCTCGGCCCGGCACAAATCCGGGGTGGCGCTGCGCTTCCCGCGGGTGGCGAGGCTGCGCACCGACAAGCCGGCGGGCGAGGCGGACCTGCTGGAGACGCTGATGCGGATGATCGTGCAGGGCAACGTTCCGGTCGTATCCGAGGTAGAACCGGCGCCGGAGCCAGGGTCGGACCCTATGCTGTCCTGAGCCGTCCCGCGCCGCCGTCCCACCGCCGAGGAACCCTGCATGCGTCACCGCCGTCCGCTGTCGCTCGTCATGCTGGTGCTGTGCGTGTGCGCGGGGCTGGTGCCGCTCCGGGCGCAGGCGGCGACGCCCCCGGTGGCCGCCACCGAGTCGAACGCGGTGACGCCGGCGCAGGCGCAGCAGGCGCTGGCGGTGTTGCAGGACGATGCCAGGCGTACCCAGTTGCTGGACGTGCTGCGAACCTTGGCCGCCGCCGCGCCGCTGGCCCCGGCCGCGCCGGCGACCCCTGCGACGCCCCCGGCCGCGGCACCCGCCACCGGTCCCGCCAAGGCGCCCGCCGCCGTGCCGAAGATCGTCATTGCGCCGAACAGCCTCGGCGCCGAGATCGTCGGCGAGCTGTCGTATCTGGGCCAGTCCGCGTCCGACCAGGTGAGCCGCACCACCCAGACGGTGACCAACTTCCCGGCGCTGATCGGCTGGCTGCGGTTCAACCTCACCGATCCCTCGGCACGGGCGGCGCTGTTCGACTCGACCTGGCGGCTGCTGGTGGTGTTCGCCGGCAGCCTGGTGGTCGAACGGCTGCTGCGGCTGCTGCTGCGCCGGCCGTCGCGGGCGCTGGCGGCGCGGGCGCGGGCACGGCGCCAGCCGGAGCACGAACTGCGCCGCCGGCGCGACCATGCCGCCGCCGTGCTGCGCAGGGTGCCGCTGGCGCTGGGCAACCTGTCGCTGGACCTGGCCAACCTGTTGGTCATGGGTGTCACCGCATACGTGCTGCTGGCGCTGTTCACGCAGCCGTCGCAGGCGCGCTCGATCATCGTCGTGGTGCTGAATGCCTATGTCGAATGCCGGCTGGTGCTGTCCGCGCTGCGCATGTTGTTCGCGCCCAGGCAGCCGGAGCTGCGGCTGGTCCAGGCCAGCGACGCCACCGCCCGCTTCGTGCAGGCATGGGCGCGCCGGCTGGTGACGCTGCTGGTGTTCGCGCCGGCGCTGATCGAGACGGTGCGGATGCTCGGGCTGTACCAGGACGCGGTGGACACCCTGGGCAAGCTGCTCGGCCTGGTCAGCACGCTGGCGTTGCTGGCGATGGTGCTGCAAAGCCGCGCCGGCGTCACCGCCTGGCTGCGCGCCGACCCGGAGAACCATGGCTGGCTCGCGGTCATGCGCCGGGCGGTCGCCACGTGGTGGCATGTCATCGCCATCGTGCTGCTGGTCGGGCTATGGGTGGTGTGGACGTTCGAGATCGCCGGCGGCTTCTCGCGCGTGGTCGGCCTGCTGGTCACCACCGCCGCCGTCGCCATCGCGGCGCGGGTGCTGACCATCGTGCTGCAAAGCGCCTTCGACCGCGCCTTCCGCGTCTCGCCGGAGCTGCATGCCCGCTACCCAGGGCTGGAGCGGCGGGCCGGCCGCTACGCCCCGCTCGGCCGCCGGGTGCTGGCCACATCGGTCGCCGTCGTGGGCGTGATCGTGTTGTTGCAGTTCTGGGGCCTCGACGCCCTGGCCTGGTTCCACGCCGGCAGCGTCGGCGGGCGGCTGGTCTCGGCCATCATCGCCATCGGCATCGCCGCCGTGGTGGCGGCGGCGGTGTGGGAGGCGATGAACGCGTGGCTGGACCGCGAGATCGCCCGGCTGTCGCGTGAGCAGCAACATGTCCGCGCGGTCCGGCTGCGCACGCTGCTGCCGATCCTGCGCACGTCGCTGTTCATCGCCCTGCTGGTGATCCTGGCGCTGACCGTGCTGAGCGAGATCGGCGTCAACACCGGGCCGCTGCTGGCCGGGGCCAGCATCTTCGGCGTGGCGCTCGGCTTCGGCTCGCAGCGGCTGGTGCAGGACTTCATCACCGGCATCTTCCTGCTTCTGGAAAACGCCATGCAGGTGGGCGACTGGGTGACGGTCGCCAACCTGTCCGGCGCGGTCGAGAACCTGTCGATCCGCACCATCCGGCTGCGCGCCGGCGATGGCTCGGTGCATATCGTGCCGTTCAGCTCGGTCACCAGCGTCACCAACGTCAACCGAGGCATCGGCAACGCCGCCATCAGCGTGATCGTGGCGTACGAGGAGGACACCGACCGGGTGGGCGAGGTGCTGAAACAGATCGGCGCCGAGCTGCGCGAGGACCCAGCCTACAGCGACATGATCCGCTCCGACCTGGCGCTGTGGGGCGTCGACCGCGTGGAGGGCGCCGGCGTCACCATCGCCGGCCAGATCGAATGCACCGATGCCGGGCGCTGGGGCGTGCAGCGCGAGTTCAACCGGCGCATGAAGATGCGGCTGCAATCGCTCGGCGTGGCGCTGGCGGTGCCGGTGCAGACCGTGCTGCTGCGCCGTGACGACGCGCCGCCGCCATCCGCCATGCGCCCGATGGAAAGCGCCGCCGCGTCGCCGACCACCGAGACGCAGTCGCCGCCGCCGGGGGCGCTGGGCAACAGCACATAGCAAGGCGAGGGCTTTGCCCTCGACCCATCGAAGGCGAGCCTTCGAAATCCATTGATGCAGGTCCAGGACGCGCCGCATCCTGGCGGGTCCAGGGCAGCGCCCTGGCCTTGGCTTAATGCTTCTTCAGGCTGTCCGGCTTATGGATCGCTTCCTTGCCGCTCTTGTCGCTCTTGACCACGTATTGCGGCTCGTCCTTCGACGCCTTGGCGGTGTGGCCGGGGACTTTCGCGGTGCCGGTCACCTTCTTCTCCACCTCGCCATGCGTCTCGCCTTGCGGCGTTGTCCAGGTGACTTTGTCGCCCGGTTTCAGCTCCTTGGCCATCGCTCGCCTCCCACCCATGAACGAATGCCAACGGGTGGATGGCGAGCGGGTTGCGGGGGGGTCAGCCGACGTGTTGCGGCTCGCCCACCGCCTGTTCCTCGGCGGCGATCTCGGCCACGCGCAAGGCGATGGCCTTGCCGACCGGCGGACCCTGGAACCGCCGGCGTTCGATCAGGAACCATCCGGCCACCAGCAGGACCAGCAATGCGAGGGCGTAGTTGTCGAGGATGTCGTT
>JAYTQW010000250.1:0-13283 GCA_043746535.1 Rhodospirillales bacterium | reverse complement strand
GCCGCGCCGATGGCGCAGAGCTGAGGACGAGGGACATGCAGATCGACATCAAGACCCTCGACAACGGCTCCGTCGGCACCGCCGAATTGCCCGACGAGTTCTTCGCCGCGACGCCTCGCAAGGACATCATGGCCCGTGTGGTGCAGTGGCAGTTGGCCAAGCGCCGCGCCGGCACGCACAAGACCAAGGGCCTGGGTGAGGTTTCCGGCACCACCAAGAAGCCCTTCAAGCAGAAGGGCACCGGCAACGCCCGCCAGGGCAGCCTGCGCGCGCCGCAGTTCCGCACCGGCGGCCGCGTGCATGGCCCGGTCGTGCGCGACCATGGCTTCGACCTGCAAAAGAAGGTGCGCCGCCTCGGCCTGATCTCGGCGCTGTCGCAGAAGCAGATGGACGGCAAACTGGTGGTGCTGGACGCCGCATCCGGCGCGCTGAAGACCAAGGACCTCGCCGCAAAGCTGGCGGTGCTGGGCTGGCGTTCGGCGTTGATCGTCGACCGCGCTGTCGATGCCGGCTTCCTGCTCGCCAGCCGCAACCTGATCGGCATCGACGTGCTGCCGAGTGTCGGTGCCAACGTCTATGACATTCTGCGTCACGACGTGCTGGCGATCACCACCGCCGCACTCGAGGGCCTGAAGGAGCGCCTGGCATGAGTGAGACTGGTAAGGTCGAGGCTGGTAAAGTCGAGACGGGCAAGCCGGCCAAGGCTCCGGCCAAGCGCCGCCCGCAACTAAGCCGCGAGGCGATGTACACCATCATCCGCAATCCGGTGGTCACTGAAAAGGCGACGCTGCTCGGTGAGCGCAACACCCTGGTGTTCCGCGTGGCAATCGATGCGCGCAAGCCGGAGATCAAGACGGCGATCGAGACGCTGTTCGGCGTCACCGTGACCGGCGTGAACACGCTGATCACCAAGGGTAAGGCCAAGCGGTTCAAGGGCCGCCCCGGCGTGCGCTCCGACGTGAAGAAAGCCTATGTCACGCTGTCGCCAGGTCAGTCGATCGACCTGTCGGCGCGGATCGCGTGAGCGGAGGACACCAACCATGGCACTGAAGCATTTCAATCCGATCACGCCCAGCCTGCGCGGCACCATCATGGTGGACCGCAGCGAGCTGTGGAAAGGCAAGCCCGTCAAGGGTTTGACTATCGGCAAGCACTCGACCGGAGGGCGCAACAACCACGGCCGCACCACCAGCTTCTTCCGGGGCGGCGGACACAAGCAGTCGTATCGCGTGGTCGATTTCCGCCGCCGCAAGCTGGACGTGCCGGCGACGGTCGAGCGGTTGGAATACGACCCGAACCGCACCGCGTTCATCGCATTGCTGAAGTACCAGGATGGCGAGTTGTCATACATCCTGGCGCCGCAGCGGCTGCGCGCCGGCGACGTGGTGGTGGCCTCGACCAAGGCCGACATCAAGCCGGGCAACGCCATGCAACTGGCCTCGATCCCGGTGGGGACGATCATCCACAATATCGAGATGAAGCAGGCCGCTGGCGGCAAGATCGCGCGGGCCGCCGGGCAGTATGCCCAGCTGGTCGGCAAGGATAGCGGCTACGCGCAGATCAAGCTGATGTCGGGCGAGCTGCGCCTGGTGCGCGGCGAGTGCATGGCGACAATCGGCGCGGTGTCGAACCCGGACAACGCCAACAAGCAGATCGGCAAGGCCGGCCGTAGCCGCTGGCTGGGTCGCCGCCCGCATAACCGTGGCGTCGTGATGAACCCGGTCGACCATCCGCATGGCGGCGGCGAGGGTCGCACGTCGGGCGGCCGTCACCCGGTCACGCCGTGGGGCAAGCCGACCAAGGGCTACAAGACGCGGGTGAACAAGCGCACGGACCGCCTCATCATCCGCAGCCGCAGCAAGGGTAAATAAAGGCCATGACACGTTCTGTCTGGAAAGGCCCGTTCGTCGACGGCTACATGCTGGCGAAGGCCGAGGCTGCACGCGGTACGGGGCGCAACGAGGTGATCAAGATCTGGTCGCGCCGCTCGACCATCCTGCCACAGTTCGTCGGTCTCGTGTTCGGCGTCTATAACGGCCATAAGTTCCTGCCGGTGCAGGTGACCGAGAACATGGTGGGTCACAAGTTCGGCGAGTTCTCGCCGACGCGGACCTTCACCGGCCACTCGGCCGACAAGAAGGCGAAGCGGGGCTAATCATGAGCAAGCCGAAATTCGTTCGCAAGCTGGCCGAGACCGAGGCGCAGGCGCTGCTCAGCAACGTTCGCGTCAGCCCGCGCAAGCTGAACCTGGTCGCGGGCCTGATCCGCAACCGTCCCGCCGCCGAAGCTGTCGCCACGCTGACATTCAGCAAGCGCCGCATTGCGGTCCAGGTTCGCAAGACCCTGGAGAGCGCCATCGCCAACGCCGAGAACAACCATCAACTCGACGTCGACCGGCTGGTCGTCTCGCGCGCCGAGGTGGGCAAGTCGATGGTGATGCGCCGCTTTCACGCGCGTGGCCGTGGCCGTTCGGCGCAGATCGAGAAATGGTTCAGCCACCTCAAGATCGTGGTGGTCGAGCGCGTGCAGGAGGCTGCGGCCACCCCCGCCGCGCGCACACGAGGCACGTCGGCGCGAACCGCGCCCACGCCAACGGTTCCCACCCAAACAGTTCAGGGAGCGGCCTGAGTCATGGGTCACAAAGTCAATCCGATCGGCCTGCGCCTCGGCATCAACCGCACCTGGGACAGCCGCTGGTACGCCTCGGGCGACTACGCCAAGCTGCTGCTGGACGACCTGAAGCTGCGCGCGGCCTTGCGCAAGCGGCTGTCCGGTGCCGGCGTGTCGCGCGTGGTGATCGAGCGTCCGGCCAAGAAGCCGCGCGTCACTATCTATGCCGCCCGTCCCGGCGTGGTGATCGGCAAGAAGGGCCAGGACATCGAGAATCTGCGCAAGGACATGGGCAAGCTGGCCAAGTCCGAGGTGACGCTGAACATCGTCGAAATCCGCAAGCCGGAGATCGACGCGACGCTGGTGGCCGAGAACATTGCCCAGCAGCTTGAGCGTCGCGTCGCCTTCCGCCGTGCCATGAAGCGCGCCGTGCAGTCGGCGATGCGTCTTGGCGCGCTGGGCATCCGCATCAACTGCGGCGGCCGTCTCGGCGGTGCCGAGATCGCGCGCACCGAGTGGTATCGCGAGGGCCGGGTGCCGCTGCACACGCTGCGCGCCGAGATCGACTACGGTGTCGCGACGGCGAAGACCACCTACGGCACCTGCGGCGTCAAGGTTTGGATCTTCAAGGGCGAGGTGCTCACGCACGACCCGTCGGCGCAGGATCGTCGCGCCGCCGAACAGGCACCGCAGCGGTAAGGAGAGCCAGTCATGATGTCTCCGAAGCGGACCAAGTTCCGCAAGGCCCATAAGGGTCGTATCCATGGCCTGTCGAAGGGCGGCACGTTGCTGAACTTCGGCCAGTTCGGGCTGAAGGCGCTGGAGCCGGAGCGGGTGACCGCACGGCAGATCGAGTCGGCCCGCCGCGCCATCACGCGCGCTATGAAGCGTGCCGGTCGCGTGTGGATCCGCATCTATCCGGACGTTCCGGTGACGTTGAAGCCGCAGGAAGTCCGCATGGGTTCCGGCAAGGGCGCGCCCGAGTTCTGGGTGGCGCGCGTCAAGCCGGGCCGGATCATGTTCGAGATCGACGGCGTGACACCGGACCTGGCGCGCGAGGCGCTGACGCTGGGCGCAGCCAAGTTGCCGATCCGCACCAAGTTCATCACCCGGATCGGGGATAGCTGAGATGGTCAAGCAGATGAAGCCGATCGATGTCCGTGCCAAGTCGCCGGAGCAGCTTGGCGTGACCTTGCTGGATCTGCGCAAGGAGCAGTTCAACCTGCGCTTCCAGCGCGCCACCGGCCAGACCGAGGGCGTTGCGACCATGAAACAGGTTCGCCGCGACATAGCGCGTGTGAAAACCATTCTGACGGAGAAGAAACTCTCCGCCGCCAAGTCTTGAGAGGAGTGGGGCGATGCCGAAGCGCGTCCTGACGGGGCGGGTCACCAGCGACAAGATGAACAAGACCATCACGGTCTTGGTCGCGCGTCGTGTGATGCACCCGCTGTATAAGAAGTTCATTCGCCAGTCGAAGAAGTATGCGGCGCATGACGAGGCCAACCTGTGCAAGATCGGTGACGCGGTGCGCATCGAGGAGTGCCGGCCGATCAGCAAGCGCAAGACTTGGCTGGTGATCGAGCGCAACGGCCACTCGCTGGGCGACCACGCGCCCGCCGCCGTGGCCGCCGACGCCGAAGCCTCGGCGCAGGTTTGAGGGGAACATAGATGATCTCGGTCGAGAGCAACCTCGAAGTCGCCGACAACTCCGGTGCCCGGCGCGTGCAGTGCATCAAGGTGCTTGGCGGCTCGAAGCGCAAGACGGCGTCGGTGGGCGACATCATCGTGGTGTCGATCAAGGACGCCATTCCGCGTGGCAAGGTCAAGAAGGGCGACGTGCATCAGGCGGTGATCGTGCGGACCTCGTTCCCGGTGCGCCGGGCCGATGGCAGCGCGATCCGCTTCGACCGCAACGCCGCCGTGCTGATCAACAAGCAGCAGGAGCCGATCGGCACCCGTATCTTTGGGCCGGTCGTGCGTGAGCTGCGGGCGCGCAAGTTCATGAAGATCATCTCGCTCGCACCGGAGGTGCTGTGATGGCGGCCCGTATCCGCAAGGGCGACACCGTCGCCGTGACGACCGGCGCCGACCGTGGCAAGCGCGGCGAGGTGCTGCAGGTGATGCCGAAGGAGAGCCGTGCGGTGGTGCAGGGCGTCAACATCGCCAAGCGCCACACCAAGGCGAAGGGCATGGGCCAGCCGGGCGGCATCATCGAGCGTGAGGCGACCATCCACCTGTCCAACCTCGCTCTGGTGGACAGCAAGACCGACAAGATCACCAAGGTCGGGTTCCGCGTATTGGAAGACGGTCGCAAGGTTCGCGTGGCGCGCGCCACCGGCCAACTGATCGAGAGCTAGGAGCCGGTCATGGCACAGAAAGCAAAGACCGCCGCTGGCGGGGCCAAGGGCAAGGGCGCCACCACCAAGGGCGGTAAAGCCGGCGGCAAGGCTGGCGGCAAGTCGAACAACAAGGGTTCGGCAGGCCGCGGCGTGCCCGTGGCGGCGTCGAAGAACGCCGGCCAGATGGGCAGTCCGACCTCCACCCAGGATGTCACGCTGACGCAGGGCGCCATTGCCGCCGGCACCGGCGCGCAACCGCGGATGCTGGTGCGCTACCACGAGACGGTGGTGCCAGCGATGAGGCAGGAATTCGGTTACACGAATCCGATGCAGGTGCCAAAGCTGGAGAAGATCGTCATCAACATGGGCGTCGGCGAGGCCGCCGGCGACCAGAAGCTGCTTGATGCCGCCGTTGCCGAACTGGCGCTGATCAGCGGCCAGAAGCCGGTCAAGACCATCGCCAAGAAGGCTATTGCCGGGTTTAAGATCCGCGAGGGCCTGCCGATCGGCTGCAAGGTGACATTGCGCAAGACGCGGATGTACGAGTTCCTCGACCGCCTGGTGACCATCGCCCTGCCGCGCGTGCGTGACTTCCGTGGCGTGCCGAACGGCAAGGGCTTCGACGGACGCGGTAACTTCGCCATGGGCCTCAAGGAGCAGATCGTGTTTCCGGAGATCGCCTACGACAAGGTTGGGGCGTTGCGCGGCATGGACATTGTGTTCGTCACCACGGCGCGCACCGATGCCGAGGCGAAGTCGCTGCTGAAGCAATTCGATATTCCCTTCGTCGCCTGATGGTTCGGGCGACGGCGGGCTGGGCGTGAACAGTGTGTGGAAAACGGTCGGCGGGCAGCCGACAGGTTCCGGAGGGTAAGACAGGATGGCCAAGAAATCGCAGGTCAACCGCAACGGGATGCGCGAGCGGATGTCCGCACGCGACAAATCGAAGCGCGGGACTCTGAAGGCGATCGTGATGGATCGCACGTTGCCGGTCGAGGATCGCTTCGACGCGACCATGAAGCTGGCCGCGTTGCCGCGCAACGGCGCCAAGGTGCGGGTGCGCCTGCGCTGCGCGCTGACCGGTCGCTCGCGGGCGAACTATCGCAAGTTCAAGTTGTCTCGCATCGCATTACGCGACTTGGCCAGCTCGGGGCAGATTCCCGGCATGGTCAAGGCGAGCTGGTAAGGGAGCGGCGCCATGAGCATGTCCGATCCGCTCGGCGATATGCTGACGCGAATTCGTAACGCGCAGAAATCCCGTCACGCCGCCTGTGTGGCCCCGGCCTCCAAGCTGCGCGCCAACGTCCTCGACGCGCTGAAGCGCGAGGGCTTCATCCGTGGCTTCAGCCAGGAGGAGCTGCGCGCCGGCGTGTCGCAGTTGCGCATCGAACTGAAGTACAACGAGGGTGAGCCGGTGATCAAGGAGATCACCCGCGTCAGCAAGCCTGGCCGGCGGGTCTATTCGAAGATCCAGGAGTTGCCGCGCGTCTATGCCGGCCTCGGGGTGTCGATCCTGTCGACGCCGCGCGGCGTGTTGAGCGATGCCGAGGCCCGCGCCGCCAATGTTGGCGGCGAAGTCCTCTGCCGCGTGTTCTGAGGAGCACCCCAGTATGTCACGCATTGGCAAATACCCGGTCGAGATCCCCGCTGGCGTTCAGTTGGCGATCGTCGGCGACACGCTGACCGCGCGCGGCGCGCTTGGTGAGATGAAGCTGGCCTTGACCGATCGCATCGACGCAAAGGTCGAGGGTGGCCAGTTCATCGTCTCGCCGCGCGGCAACTCGGCGCCGTCGCGGATGATGTGGGGCACCACCCGCGCCCTGGTCGCCAACATGGTGAAGGGCGTCTCGGTCGGCTACACCAGATCGATGGAGATCACCGGCACCGGCTACCGCGCCGCCGTCAACGGCCGCACGCTGACCATCAACCTCGGCTTCTCGCACGACGTGGTGTTCCCGATTCCGGACGGCATCACCATAAGCTGCGAGCGTCCGACCGCGATCAAGGTGGCCGGCATCGACAAGCGCCAGGTCGGCCAGGTCGCCTCCGAGATTCGCGCCTGGCGTCCGCCCGAGCCGTACAAGGGCAAGGGCGTTAAATACGTCGGCGAGCAGATCCTCCGCAAGGAAGGCAAGAAGAAGTAACATGAGCGACACGAAAATCCTGGCGGAGCGGCGGCGGGCACGTCTGCGCTTCCAGTTGCGCCGCAAGTCGGTGGGTCGCCCGCGTCTGTCGGTATTCCGCTCCGGCAAGCATATCTACGCTCAGGTGATCGACGACGCCGCCGGCAAAACGGTGGCCGCCGCTTCCAGCCTCGACCGCAATTTGCGGGAGGCGCTGAAGACCGGGGCCGACAAGGATGCGGCGGCGGCGGTCGGCAAGCTGGTAGCGGAACGGGCATTGGCGGCGGGCGTCACCGCCGTGGTGTTCGATCGCGGCGCATATCTGTATCACGGCCGCGTCAAGGCGCTGGCCGAGGCTGCCCGCGAGGGCGGTCTAGCGTTCTAGGAAAAGCACATGGCACGTGAGGCACGAGAGGGTGGCGGCGGTCGCGGCGGACGCGACCGTGAGCGCAGCCACGATGGCGGCGACGACTTGATCGACAAGCTGGTCACCATCAACCGAGTGGCCAAGGTGGTGAAGGGTGGCCGTCGCTTCGCCTTCGCCGCACTGGTGGTGGTGGGCGACCAGAAGGGCCGCGTCGGCTATGGCGCCGGCAAGGCGCGCGAGGTTCCCGAGGCGATCCGCAAGGCGACCGAACGGGCCAAACGCACCCTGATCCGGGTGCCGTTGAAGGAAGGCCGCACGTTGCACCACGATGTGCAGGCGCATTACGGCGCTGGCGAGGTGATCCTGCGCTCGGCCGCCGCCGGCACCGGCATCATCGCCGGCGGCCCGATGCGCGCCGTGTTCGAGACGCTGGGCATCGGCGACGTGGTGGCGAAAAGCCTCGGCAGCCGCAACCCGCACAACATGGTCAAGGCGACGTTCGCCGCCCTGGAACGGTGCGCCAGCCCGCGTTCGGTCGCGGCGCGTCGCGGCAAGAAGGTATCCGACCTGCTCGGCAAGCGCGATGCGCCGGGCGTCGAAGTGGTGGAGAGCGCCGATGTCTGACGACGTTGCGGCGTCCGTGGCCAAGAAGACCGTCACCGTCACGCAGACCGCCTCGGTGCTCGGCCGCAAGCCCGGCCAGAAAGGCACGCTGATCGGCCTCGGCCTGAACAAGATCCGGCGCACGCGCACGCTGGAAGACACACCCTCGGTGCGTGGGATGATCAACAAGGTCGCCCACCTCATCCGCGTGGAGGATTAAGTCGTGGTGAAGCTGAACGAACTGCGCGACAACCCGGGCGCGCACCACAAGTTCAAGCGCCTTGGCCGTGGCATCGGCTCCGGCAAGGGTGTCAAGGGCCAGAAGGCGCGGGAGGGCGTGTCGCTGAACGGCTTCGAGGGCGGCCAGTTGCCAATCTACCGGCGGCTGCCGAAGCGCGGCTTCAAGAACATCTTCCGCATCGAATATGCGCCGGTGAACCTGTCGGGGATCAGCCGCGCCATCGAGGCTGGGCGTCTTGACGGCGCGGCACCGATCACCGAGGACAGCCTGCGCGCCGCTGGCGTGGTGCGCGGCGGCAAGGCCGTCGGCATCCGGCTGCTGGCCATGGGCGGCATCTCGCGTCCGCTGACCATCACCGTGTCCGGCGCGTCGGCGACCGCGATCGCGGCGGTCGAGGCCGCTGGCGGCACCGTCACGACGACGGTGGCGAAGCGCGCGGCGGCTGCCCCGGCCACTTAGGTGGCGGATGACGCACTTGCGAACCGCTGTCGCGGGACGCACATTGTCGATGACGAACGGCGCTTGCGGGAGACCGTCGGCGCCGTTTCCATAAAGTCCCGCGCATGATCGTGCGGATGGAGGACACCGATGGCTTCCGCGGCTGAACAGTTGGCCTCCGGCATGAGCCTGGGCGTGCTGTCGAAGGCGACAGAGCTGAAGAAGCGCATCTGGTTCACCCTCGCCGCCCTGCTGGTCTATCGGGTCGGCACCTATATCCCGCTGCCCGGCGTCGACGCCTCGGTGATGGGTGAGATGATGCAGCGCAACGGCGGCGGCATCCTGGGCATGTTCGACATGTTCAGCGGCGGCGCGCTCGGCCGCATGACCGTGTTTGCGCTCAATATCATGCCGTATATCAGCGCCAGCATCATCATCCAGTTGATGTCGGCGGCAATCCCGACTCTGGAGACCCTCAAGAAGGAGGGCGAGAGCGGGCGCATGAAGCTCAACCAATACACCCGCTACCTGACCGTGCTGATCGCGGTGTTCCAGGCCTATGGCATTTCGGTCGGGCTGGAGGGAATGCACAGCGCGTCCGGCCTGTCGGCGGTGATCGATCCGGGCGCCTTCTTCCGCGCCTCCTCCGTCGTGACGCTGGTGGGCGGCACCATGTTCATGATGTGGATCGGCGAACAGATCACCGCGCGCGGCATCGGCAACGGCACCAGCCTCATCATCTTCGCGGGCATCGTCGCCAACGTGCCGCACGCGCTGGCGACGTTGCTGGAACTGGGACGCACCGGCGGCCTCAGCCCGGTGTTCATCCTGATGTTCATCGTCATCGCGGTGGCGGTGATCGCCTTCATCGTGTTCATGGAGCGCGCGCAGCGCCGCATCGTAGTACAGTATCCGAAGCGCCAGGTCGGTCAGCGTATGTTCGGCGGCGACAGCACGCACATGCCGCTGAAGATCAACACCTCGGGCGTGATCCCGCCGATCTTCGCCAGCTCGATCCTGCTGATCCCGGCCACCCTGGCCGGCTTCTCCGGGCAGCGCGGCACCGGCTTCCTGGGCAGCATCGGCAATGCGCTGGCACATGGCCAGCCGCTGTACATGGCGGCTTATGCCGGTATGATCGTGTTCTTCAGCTACTTCTATACCGCCGTGGTGTTCAATCCGCAGGAGACCGCCGACAACCTCAAGAAGTATGGCGGCTTCATTCCCGGCATTCGGCCGGGCACCAATACCGCCGATTACTTCGACTTCGTGCTGACCCGCCTGACCACGATCGGCGCGCTGTATCTCGTCATCGTCTGCCTGTTGCCGGAAATCCTCATCAGCAAATACAACGTGCCGTTCTATTTTGGCGGCACCAGCCTGATGATCATCGTTTCGGTCACCATGGACACGGTGACGCAAATCCAGTCTCATCTGCTGGCCCACCAATACGAAGGCCTTATCAAGAAGGCGCGGGTCAAGGGGCGGGTCAGATAGGGAGACGGACAGGGTGAGACTGATACTTCTCGGACCACCCGGCGCGGGCAAGGGTACGCAGGCCAAGCGGTTGCAAGAGGCATACGGCATTCCACAGGTCTCCACCGGCGACATGCTCCGGGCGGAGGTCGCGGCCGGCAGCGAGATCGGGTTGCAGGCCCGAGCGGTGATGGACTCCGGCGCTCTGGTCTCCGACGACATCCTGGTCAGGATGCTCGGCGCCCGCGTGGTGCGGCCGGATTGCTCGCGCGGCTTTATCCTCGACGGCTTTCCGCGCACCCTGCCGCAGGCGGCGGCGCTGGACGGGCTGCTGGCAGACCTTGGCTGCCCGCTGGATGCGGTGATCGAGATGCGGGTGAACCGGCAGGAATTGGTCGAGCGCGTGGCCGGCCGCTTCACCTGCGCCCAGTGCGGCACGCTATATAATGACACGCTGAACTCGCCGCGCACCCCCGGCGTCTGCGACGTGTGCGGCGGCACGGTGTTCAACCGCCGTGCCGACGACAACCGCGACGTGGTGCAGTCGCGGCTGGAGGCCTATGAGCGGCAGACCGCGCCGCTGCTGCCGCATTACCAGTCGCACGGCATCCTGTACGATATCGACGGCATGGCCAGCATGGACGCTGTCACCGAGCAGATCATGCGGTTGCTGCGGACGCTGCCGCAACACAGCGAACAGGCGTTGATCGCTGAAAATTGATTGAGGCGCGTTGACTCTGCCGACTTCGGGCCTATAGTCCGCGCCCTTGGCGGGGTGCGTTCCAGGGTGTGTTCCTTGGGCCTTGGCTATTGGATCAATCATTGCAATCGGCGCTGCCAGGCTCAGGCCTTCAGAGCGCCGATCACGCAGACAACCCGGTGCCACCGCACCGGGCCGAGCAGGAGTGACAGGGTTTGGCGCGTATTGCCGGCGTAAATATCCCGACCAACAAGCGGGTGACCATCAGCCTTCGCTATATCTTCGGCATCGGCCCGACCAAGGCCAAGGCGATCTGCACCAAGCTGTCGATTCCCGACGACCGCCGGGTAAACCAGCTCTCGGACGAGGAAGTGCTGCGCCTGCGGGAGCTGATCGACCGCGACTACCGCGTCGAGGGCGACCTGCGCCGTGAGGTGGCAATGAACATCAAGCGTCTGATGGACCTCGGCTGCTACCGTGGCCTGCGCCATCGTCGTGGCCTGCCGGTGCGCGGCCAGCGCACCCATACCAACGCCCGCACCCGTAAGGGCAAGGCGGTGGCGATCGCCGGCAAGAAGAAGGTGACCAAGTAACGGCGGACCCGCGCCGCGGCCGCGACGTTCCGGGGGTTGCCCGGACGGCGCGGATCAGATGATCTCGCGGCCGTGCCCCGTTCGGGCGCGGCTTTTGGCCTAGAACGAACAGGACCATAGCCCTATGGCGAAGCAGGCTTCCGCCACGTCGCGCCCTCGTAAGAAAGAGCGCAAGAACATCACGTCGGGCGTGGCGCATGTCGCCGCCACGTTCAACAACACCATGGTGACCATCACCGACGCGCAGGGCAACACCATCGCGTGGTCGTCCTCGGGCAGCAACGGCTTCAAGGGCAGCCGCAAGTCGACTCCCTACGCCGCCCAGGTTGCTGCCGAGGACGCCGGCAAGAAGGCCCGCGAGCACGGCATGGAGACGCTGGAGATCGAGGTGAGCGGCCCTGGCTCCGGCCGTGAAAGCGCGTTGCGCGCGTTGCAGGCGGTCGGCTTCGCCATCAGCTCGATTCGCGACATGACGCCGATCCCGCATAACGGCTGCCGCCCGCGCAAGCGGCGCCGGGTCTGACGCCATGAGACTCAGCCCCGCCCTACAGAAGAACTGGTCCTCGCTGATCAAGCCGGAGAAGCTCGAAGTCGAGCCGGGCTCCGACGGGTCGCGCATCGCCACCATCGTCGCCGAGCCGCTGGAACGCGGTTTCGGGATGACGCTTGGCAACGCCATGCGCCGCATCCTGCTGTCGTCGTTGCAGGGCGCCGCCGTGACCGACGTGAAGATCGACGGCGTGCTGCACGAGTTCAGCACCGTGCCCGGCGTGCGTGAGGACGTCACCGACATCGTGCTCAACATCAAGCAGTTGGCGCTGCGGATGCACGGCGACGGACCCAAGCGCATGACGCTGACCGCCAACGGTCCCGGCGAGGTTCGCGCCAGCCAGATTTCGGCTGGCCACGACATCGACGTGATGAACGGCGACTTGGTGATCTGCACGCTCGACGAGGGCGTGAAGCTCGGCATGGAGTTCACCGTCCAGAGCAGCAAGGGCTATGTGCCGGCGACCGCCAACCGGCCCGAGGACGCGCCGATCGGGCTGATCCCGATCGATGCCATCTTCTCGCCGGTGCGCCGCGTCTCCTACAAGGTCGAGCCGACCCGCGTGGGACAAGTCACCGACTACGATAAGCTGTTGCTGACGGTGGAGACCAATGGCGCCGTGCTGCCGGAGGACGCGGTGGCATTGGCCGCGCGCATCCTGCAGGACCAGTTGCAATTGTTCATCAACTTCGACGAACCGCAGCAGACCCGTATCGAGGAGCCGCAGGACGACCTGCCGTTCAACCGCAACCTGTTGCGCAAGGTGGACGAACTGGAGTTGTCGGTGCGCAGTGCGAACTGCCTGAAGAACGACAATATCGTCTATATCGGCGACCTGGTGCAGAAATCCGAACAGGAAATGCTGCGCACGCCGAACTTCGGCCGCAAGTCGCTGAACGAGATCAAGGAAGTGCTGTCCGCCATGGGCCTCGGCCTCGGCATGACGGTGACCGGCTGGCCGCCGGAGAACGTCGAAGATCTTGCCAAGCGCCTCGAAGAGCCGTTCTGACACGAAGCGTTGCCGATCGAGGCGTTGCCGATCGAGGCGTTGCTGATCCCTGGGCTGTCGCGAAAGCCTGCCTGACCTGACCGCCTAAGGAAGAAGTCCATGCGTCACGGAGTCGCCGGCCGCAAGCTCGGTGTTACCACCAGCCATCGCCTCGCCATGTTCCGCAACATGGCGCACGCGCTGATCAAGCACGAGCAGATCACCACCACGCTGCCGAAAGCCAAGGAGCTTCG